>CAZDXX010000021.1:0-16150 GCA_964509595.1 uncultured Oscillospiraceae bacterium | reverse complement strand
CTCCTATGTCTTCATGCCCTATCAGATGGTCAAGGACACCCGTACTGCTCACGAAACCAGCAACATCAACGGTGTCATGGACGGCGATCTGGACGGCTTCATCAATGCCTATCTGACTGCCAACGCTACCGGCAACTGGGCCACAAAGTAATTACAAACAGAACGGCGCGTTGCGGAATATGTCCTGCAACGCGCCGTTTTGACAAATCGGAAAGGTGGAATCTTTGTGAAACACAAAAAACTGTTGTCTCTCCTGCTCGCATTTATAATAGTGTTCTCTTTGACTACACCTGCACTGGCCGCGCAGGGCGATCTGCTCATCGCTCCTGCACCCTCCGCAAATGAGGAAATCGTGGTCCTCTACACCAACGACATCCACACTTATATCAACAAGGATCTGACCTATTCCAAGGTGGCCGCCCTGAAAGACTCCTTCGAAAATGTTCTTCTGGTGGATGCCGGCGACCACATTCAGGGCACTGCCTATGGCTCCATGGACAAAGGCGAAACCATCCTGAAACTGATGAATGCCGCTGGCTACGACGCCGCTACCTTGGGCAACCACGAATTCGACTACAGTATGTCCGGCTGCATGCAGGCCATTGAGTGGGCTGAATTCCCCTACATTTCCTGCAATTTCTATCACGAAACAAGCGGTGTTCCCAGCGAGAATATTCTGGATAGCTACAAGGTCTTTGAGATTAACGGCACCACAATTGCCTTCGTCGGCATCACCACACCTGAAACCTTCACCAAAACCACCCCCGCCTATTTTCAGGATGAGAACGGAAACTATATCTACGGAATCGCCGGCGGCGAGGATGGTGCGGAATTGTACGCTGCCGTTCAGGCCGCCATCGATAACGCATCCAAGGAAGCAGATATCGTTATTGCACTGGGTCATTTGGGTGACGACCCATCTTCCGACCCATGGAACTCGGAAGATGTCATCGCCAACACCACCGGTCTGGACGCCTTTATTGACGGCCACTCCCACAACACCGTCCCCATGAAAGAAGTCACCGCCAAGGATGGAAGCACCGTTATTCTGACCCAGACGGGCGAGTATCTGAATGCCGTAGGCAAGATGACCATCTCCACGAACGGCACCATCACCACGCAGCTTCTGACTGCCGACGACCTTGCCAATATTGTACCCGACGCCGAGGTAAAGGCCATCGAGGATGCCTGGATCACCGAACTGGATACCCGCCTGGGCGAAGTCATTGGTTATACGGATGACGTTTTGGACAACTATGATACCGACGGCAGCCGTCTGGCGCGCTCTCAGGAAACTAATTCCGGCGACTTTTCCGCTGACGCGCTGTACTATCTGTTTGACAGCATGGACCTTGATGTGGACTTCGCCGTTATGAACGGCGGCGGCATCCGAAATCAGGCTCTGACAGGCGAACTCTCCTACCTGTCCTGCAAGGAGATCCACACCTTTGGCAATGTGGCATGTCTGCTGACCGTCACCGGCCAGCAGATGCTGGACGCACTGGAGTGGAGCTACCGCCATGCAGGCTACTCCGAGGATGGTAGCTTCCTGCACGTTTCCGGCCTGAAACTTACAATCGACACCACCATTCCCTCCGCCGTGACGGCGGACGAAAAAGACGTATGGGTCAGCGGCCCCACCGGGGAATACCGCGTTAAAGATGTGATGGTCTGGAACAAGGAAAGCGGCGAGTACGAACCCTTGGCTCTGGATGCCAAATACAATCTGGCCGGCTACAACTACACCCTGCGCGATCTGGGCGGCGGCTTTGCCATGTTCAACGGCGCGGTCAATGTACTGGACTATGTGATGGAAGACTATATGGTGCTGGCTAAGTATATCAAGTCCTTTCCGGTCGATGAGAAAACCGGCCTGCCCGTAGTCAGCGGTTATGATAATGTGTACGGCGATGGCCGCATCACCATTCTAACCGAATCTGCTGAGGAACCTGACAAAGAGGTTAATCAGCCTGATGAACCTGCCGTATCCACTGCGGGAACCTACGTGGTCATGCCCGGCGATTGTCTGTGGTCCATCGCCGCCAAAATGCTGGGCAGCGGTACCAAGTGGAGCGCCATTTACGAGGCCAACAAAGACATCGTCAAGGATGCCGGCCTGATTTACGCCGGTCAGATCCTGACCCTTCCCAACAACTGAATTTTACTATATCGGGAGGAGCTGTAAACGACAGCTCCTCCCTTGCTATTCCTTCAAAAATTGCGTATAATATTTAAGTTAAGGAGTTGATTCTCATGGAACTGCATTTGCTTGCTGTCGGTGACGTGGTCGGCGAGTCAGGCCTGGACTTTCTGAACCGCCGCCTGCGCACCATGAAAAAGAAATATGATGTCCATTTCACCGTAGTCAACGGCGAAAATGCCTCCGGTGTGGGTTTGACCCCTGCTCAGGCTGATGCCATTCTGGATGCCGGTGCGGACGTGATCACATTGGGCAACCACACCTGGAACCGAATGCAGATCGTTCGCGCTCTGGACGAAAATCCTTATCTGCTTCGCCCTGCCAACTATACCGGTCGGGCACCGGGCAAGGGCATTGGTGTCTATGACGGTCCCCGCGGTCTGCGCATTGCGGTCATGAATCTGATCGGCCGATGCGATCTGGACTTCAATGCAGACAGCCCCTTTGCCGTTGCCGACAAATTGTTGAAGGACGTGGATGCCGACATTGTCGTTGTAGACTTTCACGCCGAAGCCACCAGCGAAAAGGGCTGTATGGCCTGGCATCTGGACGGCCGTGTACAAGCACTTTGGGGCACCCATACCCATGTTCCCACCGCCGACTGTCAGGTATTCCCCAAGGGTCTGGGCTTTGTCACCGATCTTGGCTTCACCGGTCCGGCTCTGTCCGTTCTGGGCGTTCGCCCCGACCAGGCATTGAACCGTTTCCTGGGCGCACCTCCCAGCCGCTTTGAGTCGGCAGAAGGCCCCCGTAAACTGGACGCCGTTCTCTTTACGATCGATACCAACACCAAGCGCTGCACTTCCGTTGTCCGTGTAGACGAACGGGAGTAACGAACAGGAGGATTACTTTGCGTATTTTACACGCAGCTGATTTCCATTTGGACTCACCTTTTGACGGTTTGAGTCCCGAACAGGCCGTGGAGCGCCGCGCCGAACAACGGCAGATTTTGGAACGTCTGGCCGAACTGGCACACTCCATGCAGGCCGATGTGATTCTGCTGGCCGGCGATCTGCTGGACGGCGACCGCGTCTATTACGAAACGGTGGAGACTTTGGCTCGCACATTGGGACAAATCGATGTACCGGTGTTCATTTCGCCCGGCAACCACGACTATTACACGGCTCGTTCTCCCTATGCGGTGAACGCATGGCCGGACAACGTACATATTTTCCGCTCCGGACAGATCAAATCGGTCGAACTGCCCGCTTTAAATGCGGTTATTCACGGTGCCGCCTTTACCTCGGACGGACGGGGTGAAAGCCTTCTGAACGGCTTCTCCGTTCCCGATGACGGAAAACTGCACCTGATGGTGCTTCACGCCGATGTAGATGCCCGGCAGGGCAGCCGCTATTGCCCAATTTCCTCGGCCGATATTGCCGCTTCCGGTCTTGATTATCTGGCACTTGGCCACATCCATACCTGCACCGGCGTGCAGATGGCAGGCAATGTTCCCTGGGCCTATTCCGGCTGCCCGGAAGGCCGCGGTTTCGATGAAACCGGTGTGAAGGGTGTGCTCTGCGGCGAGGTGGAGCATGGCAAAACCGACCTGCGTTTTGTCCCCCTCTGCAGCCGTCAGTATCTGACTCAAGAACTGCCTGTCACTCCCGAGGATGACACGGTCAGCATTGCCAACAAGGCGCTGTTCCATGCCGCCCCCAATGATCTGGTTCGTTTCGTGCTGACCGGAGAATCCGATGATGGCGCCATTGATCTTGCCTCCTTGCAGACACGCTGTAACGATGCCTTTTACAGCGTCTCTTTCCGGGACCGCACCCGGGTCCGTCAGGATCTCTGGGCCCGTATGGACGAAGAAAACCTGACCGGCCTGTTTTTGCGCTCCATGAAGAAAAAACTGAACGAGGCACAGGACGAAGAGCAGACTGCTCTGATCCAAAAAGCCACCCGTTTCGGTCTTGCCGCCTTGGAAAACAGGGAGGATGTCGCCCCATGAAGATCCACAAGCTTTCCGCCACCTTCGGTAAGCTGCGTCAGCAGACGCTGGAGCTGAAGGATGGCCTAAATATCATCGAAGCACCCAACGAATCCGGCAAATCCACCTGGGCCGGTTTCCTGCGCGCCATGCTCTACGGCATTGACACCAAGGAGCGCGACAAGAAGGGCATCATTGCCGAGAAGAACCGCTATCAACCCTGGGATGGCGGCAATATGGAAGGCGCTGTTCAGCTGAGCTGGGGCGACAGAGAGATCACCCTGCGCCGCACAAGCAAAGCCAACTCCCCCCTAAGTCAGTTTCAGGCCGTTTATACCGGCACGGAAGAGCCTGTTCCCGGTCTGACCGCTGATAGTGTGGGTGAGATTCTGACCGGTGTAGGCCGTGAAGTATTCGAGCGTTCTGCCTTTGTGGGCCAAAGTTCCATGGCTGTTACCGGCTCCGCCGAATTAGAGCGGCGCATCAGCGCCATCGTCTCCTCCGGCCAGGAGGATGTATCCTACTCCGAGACCGAACAGCGCCTGCGTGATTGGAAAAACCGCCGTCAGTCCAATCAAAAAAACGGTCTGATTCCGCGTCTGGAGCAGGAAAAGGCTACTGCAACTGCCACGTTGGAGCGTCTGGAAGGTGCCAACCGGCAGGCCTGTGATGCCCGCGCCCAAATTCGTGTTCTGGAAGCAGAACGCGAGGTATTGGAACAGCAGGCACAGGCCCACCGCGCACTGGCAGGCGCCCAGGCCTGGACTCGCTACAACGCAGCGAAAACGGAATTGGATGACGCTCAGGCCGCTTTGGATGCCGTTCGCCAGGAACGTCGACGCCGGGGCACACCTCCCTGTGAAGAAACACTGCGGCAAATGCAGGGTGAGTTGTCCTATCTGAATACCCTAGATGCCAACATCAAGCACGCCCGTCGCGAAATTGAGACCACGGAGCTCCCCTCTATGGAGATCAAGCATCCGGTGTTCGTCGGGATGGAACCCGCAGCCGTTCGTGACCGGGCGCAAAAAGATGCTGATGCTGTTGAAAAACGCGTAAAAGCTATTATTCCCATCGTGGTGTGTCTGCTGGCTTGTCTGGGGCTGGCTCTGGTTCAGATCTTTGCCCGTGGAACCGGTCTTCTCTGCATCGCTTTGACGATTGTGTGTGCGGCAGTCTTCTGCGCCTCCGTGGTCTCTTACTTGGTCATTCTTCGTAAGCATACGAAGCAGAAATCAAAAATCTTCTCTGTATATGGCGTACAGACCAGCAGCGAGATCATGACGCAGGCCGAAGATTATATCAATTGTTGGACCGCCGCCAGCCAGGCACACACGGAAGCCGCTGTTCGCGCCGTCTCGCTGGAGCGTCTGGAAGTGGAACGGGAAGATCTGGCCGAGCGCATGTTGGAAGCGATTCACACATTTGCACCTGAAGTCAGTGACCTCTACGGAGTATCTGCGGCAATTTCCCTTGCTTTGAATCTGGGTGAAAAGGAGAAAAACGCTCTCCTGCGTGTGGAGAGCGCCGAAAAAGTCCTCCATGCCGTGACTGCTCACGGTATTCCTGCCGAGGTGCAGGCTCCTGCACAAGTCCCCACCATCAGCGAGCAAGATGTTGCCGCCCGTCTGCACTCCGTTCGCTTTGAGTTATCCCGTCAAAACGAAGCTCTTGCTCTGGCACAAGGCGAAATGAACACGCTGGGCGATCCTGCTGTTCTGCAGGCTCGCTTGGGCGAGCTGGACGGAGAACTGATCCGCCGCCGGGAAGAATATGAAGCGATCTTAACCGCCATGGATGGCCTGACCGAAGCCAACGTCATGCTTCAGGAACGTATGTCTCCTGCCCTCAACTCCCGCGCCGGTGAACTGCTTCACCAACTGACCGGCGGCAAGTATGACCAGGTATCCCTGACCCGGGAATTTGAGGCGCTGGCCAGCCAACACGATGATATTACCCCCCGAAAGTTGCTGTCTTTGTCCAAAGGGACGGCGGATCAGCTGTATTTGGCCGTCCGTCTGGCAGTATGCGACCTGGTCCTCCCCGGAGAGGATCCGGCGCCCCTGGTATTGGATGATGCGTTGGTCAACTTCGATGATGAACGTCTGGGTTTGGCTCTTGATCTGCTGCAACTGCTGGCTGAACACCGCCAGATTCTGCTGTTTACCTGCCAAAGCCGTGAACGACTTTATCTGCGGAATAGGCTGAATGTTCACGTGACCACCTTGCAATCGTAAGCCGCTCGGCGTATACTTATTCTATTGATTTCCTGAACGGAGGAACCTTCCATGGCAAAGAAAAGCACCCCGGAGCAGCCCAAGCTGACTAAATCCGAAGAGTTTAAACTGGATCTATTTTTCTGGCTTCAAGCCCTGGTCGTAGCTCTTGTTGTACTCATTCTGATTTTTACCTTTGTAGGCCGTATTATCACGGTAGATGGCGACTCTATGCTGCCCACACTGCACGATAAGGACATCATGTTGCTGCGCAGCATCGGCTACACGCCTGAACAAGGGGATATTGTCGTACTGACAAAAGATTTTTCACACTATGAAGATCAGCCCATCGTGAAGCGTGTCATCGCTGTGGGCGGTCAGACCGTACGCATTGACTATGCCGAAAGCAAGGTTTATGTGGATGGCGTTGCATTAAATGAGCCATATATTCTGGAAATCATCATGCGCCAGCCAAGCTCCGGTTCTGAACTGAACATTGAGGAGTTAACCGTCCCGGAAGGCTCCGTTTTCGTGCTGGGTGACAACCGCAACAATTCCAGCGACAGCCGGCATTATGAACTGGGTGCCATTGACAATCGCTATATTTTGGGCAAGGTGGTCACCGTGCTGTTCTCCCCCTACAAATGGGGCTTGACTAACAAATAAACCGAAAGAGGAAATTACTTTGGATGCCACTCTGTTTATCGACGCCTGTCCCCGTCCTGACTCCCGCACCCGCGAGCTGGCACAGCACGTGCTGAGCAAGCTGGAGGGTAATGTGGTGAAATTGTGCCTGTTTGACGAGCGCATTCCCCCTCTGGATCTGAACGGGATGGAAGAACGTGACCGGGCGGTGCGTACCGGCGACCTGTCTGCCCCCATTCTTCGCTATGCAAAGCAATTTGCCGAGGCAGACACCATTGTGGTAGCTGCCCCCTACTGGGATCTTCTATTCCCCGCCGTGGTTCGTTCCTACTTTGAAGCCGTCACCGTGACCGGCGTCACCTTCCGCTATACACCGGAAGGATTTCCCGCAGGCCTCTGCAACGCACAAAAACTGATTTATGTGACCACTGCCGGCGGACCTATCGGAGAGTATAACTTCGGTTTCAACTACATCAAATCCCTTGCTCAGTTGTATTACGGCATTCCCGAAGTCACCTGCTTCACCGCAGAATTTCTGGATATCATCGGTGCGGATGTAACCGGCATTATGGACAGCGCCAAAAAAACTGTCGACGAAGCATTTGCTTGACCCAAATCAGAAAGGAACCATTACTATGAAAGTTGTCGCATTTAACGGAAGCCCCCGCAAGGAAGGCAATACTTACCATGCTCTAAAGGCCGTGTGCGCTTCTCTGGAAGTCAACGGCATCGAGACCGAGATCGTCTGGGTCGGCGGTCAGGATATCAAAAATTGCAAAGCCTGCAATATGTGTGCCCGCAACCGGGATGAGAAGTGTGTCCTGCAGGGTGACAGTGTCAACGAGTGGATTCAGAAAATGAAAGAAGCAGACGGCATCCTGCTGGGTGCTCCCGTTCATTTCTCCGGCATGGCTGCGGGCTTCAAAGCATTTCTGGATCGCGCTTTCTATGTCTGCGGCAACAACGGCAGCATGCTGCGCCACAAGGTTGGCGCCGCAGTCACGGCCGTGCGTCGTTCGGGCGGTGTTTCCACTCTGGACGGCCTGTATCATTACCTGAACTACTCCGAAATGCTCCTTCCTGCCTCCAACTATTGGAATGTCATTCACGGCCTTAAGCCCGGCCAGGCGGAAGAGGACGGTGAGGGTATGCAAATCATGGATGTTCTGGGGCAGAACATGGCCTGGCTCATGAAGCTGAAGGAGTACGGCAAAGATGCCGTCCCCGCCCCCGAAATGGTCAAAAAAACCTTCACCAACTTCATTCGTTAATTAAAACTCCAAAATAGTTTCAAGGACCTGCCGCAGAATTCAAATTCTGGGCAGGTCCTTCTAATTCTCAAAGTTCTTTATACATAGCAGGTGCATCTGCCTTGCCCACATGCTCAGCCACGGTTAGGACTTCAACCTTGACGGTCTTCTCTCCGAAGCGAAGTTCCAGTACATCGCCAACCTTCACGTCATAGGATGCGCGAACAGGCCGTCCATTGGCACTGACTCGCTGATTGTCACAAGCCTCGTTAGCCACTGTACGGCGCTTGATTAGCCTGGAAACCTTCAGCCATTTATCCAGTCGCATAAGTCAACTCTCCTTTCAAATACGCTAAAAACGGGAACCAGTAGCCTGGTTCCCGTTTTTCGTTTTGGGCCTTTTCCAGTAAAAAAATTTTTTTACTTACTCGAATTACTTAGCAACAGCGTCCTTCAGAGCCTTACCGGCCTTGAAAACGGGCACCTTGGAAGCAGGAATCTTAATCTCAGCCTTGGTCTTGGGATTGCGGCCAATGCGCTCTGCACGAGCCTTCACTTCAAAAGCGCCAAAACCAACCAGCTGGACCTTATCACCCTCAGCCAGAGCCTCGGTGATAACGTTGAAGATAGCAGCGACAGCAGCTTCAGTATCCTTCTTGGACAGGCCAGCTTTTTCGGCAGCAGCATTGATCAGTTCAGCTTTATTCATGGTTTATTTCCTCCTAGTTTTATTGCAGCAATTGCTACGTCTTACATTTTATTACTTAAAGCGTTTCCGCTTTGAAGTCAAATTATGCCATAGGTCTGCGTTTAGCTTCATCCCAAAGTTTATCCAACTCATCCAAAGTCATGCTTTCCATTGCACGCCCTTGTTCATTTGCCAATTTCTCTACCTGAGCGAACCGGCGGATAAATTTATCTGTAGCTGCAGTCAGCGCATTTTCACAATCAACCTGCACAAAACGTGCCAGATTCACGGTGGCAAAAAGCAGATCACCCAATTCTTCCTCAATATTGCTGTTTTCCTCTACAGCGTTCTTGAGTTCATCCAGCTCCTCGTAAAGTTTGTCCATGGGACCAGAAATTTCATCCCAATCGAAACCGGCCTTACGTGCCTTTTTCTGCACCTTTTCCGCTCTCCAAAGAGCCGGCAGACTGCGCGCTACGGAATTGAGTGCATCGGTATGGGTGTCCTGCCCCTTTTCCTTACGCTTAAGCTTATCCCAGTTTTCCAAGACCTGACTGCTTCCGGAAACCTCCACCTCACCGAACACATGAGGATGGCGGTAAATCAGCTTCTTGCATACGCCGTCAGCAGCATCGTCCAGATTAAAACGCCCGGCTTCTTTTTCCATCTGGGCATGAAAAACAACCTGGAGCAAAACATCGCCCAGTTCTTCCTTCAGATGATCGGAATCGCCTTCATCAATGGCCTCGGCCACCTCGTAGGCTTCTTCCAGGAAGTCACGACGGCTGCTCTCGTGGGTCTGTTCAGCATCCCAGGGGCATCCCCCAGGTGCACGCAAAACTGCCACGATTTCTTCCAGGTCACGGACATCATAAAAGTCTTTCTGTACAAAATTTATCATATTTCTCTACCTTCTGCAAGACATTTTGAACATTTTGTCATTGAATATGAAGAATTTTTGCGATTTTTTCACCTTTTGGCATAAGGGCCAGGTCTTCTTTGGAAATCGTTCGCAACGCCAGGACCAAAACGACATATACCACAACGGCAACAACAATGCCAATTAACGTGGCTAATGCACTGCCCATGTAGGAATAATACAGTTCTCCGGTCTCTGCGCTGACCTTCCAGAACAGATCCATGGAACGGAGAATTTTATCAGCTAATCCATGGCTGCCCCAGGCTGCGGCTCCCATAATTAAAGATGCAATCAGAGGTTTCCCAATCGCACGGGCGAAGCGAGGAGCGGCCGGAACTAAGCGGCGAATGATGATCATCTCCATGATAGCAATCACCGCAAAACAGCACAGGGTACCCACAGGTGCGCCATTGATGCGAATATTGGGGTTGCCCACCAAGGTATAGTTGACCACTAACTTAACAGCACCGCCGATCACAACCGCCAAAATAGGCAGATTCACTCTTCCGTGAGCCTGCAGAATCGAATTACACAACAACTGCAGTGCCACAAAGATAGAAGCAATCCCCAACACAGACAGCAACGGGCCGGCTACAGAAACATCAATCGCAGGAAACAGCAGCTGCATAATGGGTCCGCCCAGTGCACAAAGGCCCATACCCATGGGCATAGCTACCAACAAACCAATACGCAGAGCAGACTCGCTGATACGCTGAGCCCCCAGCTGGTCCTTCTTGGACAGGCTGGCGGACACCGCCGGAATGATGCACGCCGTCAAAGGCACCATCATAGAGAAGGGCAGATTGTAAATGGACATGGTTTTGCTGTAAATGCCGTACAAGCTACGGGCAGCATCCAGTGCGACATCTGCCGTCATGCCATCTACTGTCTCATAAATCGTGCGCAGTTGGCTCATCACCAGCTTGTTATCCATGAGTGTCACCAGTGCGCTGGCAGCAGAACCCAACGTAATGGGCACGGCCAGTTTCAACAGATTGCCCAAGATCCGTCCCACCGTATCCGGTTTATCCGTACCGCGCATGCTGCTCAAAGACTTGGAGCGGATGAATCTTACAACCATATACAGCAAGGCAATCACGCTGCCCACGGAAACGCCAATAATAGCACCCACCGAGCCGGAATCAGGCTTCAGCGCAACTTTTACCAGGTAAATAGCCAGTGCCAAACCAACGATCAGCTTGGACCCGGATTCGATGACCTGCGAAATACCGGTTGGCATCATGTTGAACTGACCCTGGAAGAAACCGCGGAAGGCCGACATAATGCACACACACAACGCCGACGGAGCCAAAGCGATCACACAGTAGACTGCCTTGGGATTGCTGAGCACCACCTCGGACAGGGGCCCTGCCAACAGGGTCATACAGAAAAAGCTTGCCAGGCCCATAATCAGGAAAGTAAAGAACGCCACCCAGAATATGCGGCGCATCTGGTTCTTCCGACCCAGTGCATTACTCTCCGAAATTGTCTTGGACAAAGCCACCGGAAGACCGGTAGTGGAAATCGTCAAAATAAAATTGTAAATGTTATAGGCACTGTTATAGTCAGCCATAACCTCATCGGGCAGAATATTACCCAGAGGAATTCGATAAATGGCACCAATCAGTTTAACCAGAATGGAACTGACTGCCAAAATGGCTGCACCGCCAAAAAACGTATTTTTCTTCTCAGTACTGGACAAGGGTCACACGCCTTTCTTTTCACTTCCCAAAAATCAGAGGAAGGGCATATTCGGTCACTTCATGTTTCACGCGCTCCAAATCAATGGTGTAATATTCCCCATCCTTGTATATGACCTTGCCACGGGCCATATTCATGGTCA
Organism: uncultured Oscillospiraceae bacterium; assembly: GCA_964509595.1. Classification (GTDB taxonomy): domain Bacteria; phylum Bacillota; class Clostridia; order Oscillospirales; family Oscillospiraceae; genus JAJPXI01. The sequence continues at coordinate 4,456 of CAZDXX010000021.1, read as the reverse complement.
CATCACAGCCACGGCTGGCATAAACCAGATTTTCGACCACATCGTGGCAAGGATAATTGTTGGGTGTGTCAAAATTGACCATAATCAAGTCGGCCTCGTAGCCCACCTCAATCTTGCCGATCTTACGCCCCAGTGCCTTACCGCCGTTGGCAGTGGCCATCTTCAATGCCTCATAGGGCGACACTGCCATGGGATCACATGCTACACCATTGTGCAGAATGGCAGCCAACTTCATATCCGCAAAGGGATCGGTACTATTGTGGGAACTGACACCGTCAGTACCCAGAGCCACATTGACACCGGCTTTTAACATAGCAGGAACCGGCGCCACACCCGAGCCCAACTTCAGATTGGAATAGGGATTGTGGGCAACGGTGACGTTTTTTGCTGCCATGATAGCCCAATCCTCCGGAGTGGTGTACACACAGTGGGCCGCCATACCGCCGTTCTCCCACACGCCGTACTGATTCAAAACCTGAATGGGCGTCTTTCCGTGACGAGCAATACTATCTGCGTGCTCGGACTTGGTCTCGGACACATGGACATGCATTCTCTGTCCGTGCATCTGCGCAAAATCGGCCATCCACTTCCACAGGGGCGCATTGGATGTATACTCACCATGGATGGAGGCATCGATCATGATTTGACCGTTTCCGGCACCGTGCCATTCTTTGGTCAGTGCGACCTGCGCCTTACAGTCATTGCAGCGGTCGGGACTGAAATCCTCCGGTGCGCCAAAATACACACCGCCGCAGGACAAGTTGGCGCTGATACCGGCATTCAAAATTTCCTTTGCAATGGTTCCGGTGTGTGCGTACATGTCCACAATACAGGTCACACCGTTGGCGATCATCTCTGCCAAACCCAACCCGGTGCCGGCTGCCACAGCGCGGTCATCCAGCTTGGCCTCGGCCGGGAAAATATAGTCGTTCAGCCAGGTCTGCAGATTCTGGCCACCGCCGTAACCGCGCAGCAGCGTCATGGGAATATGAGTATGACAGTTCACAAAACCGGGCATAAGCACTTGGCCCTTACCATGTACCACTTCATGAAAACTACCAGCCGGGCGCTGGTCGCTCACATAGGTGATTTTTCCGTCCTCCACTGCTACATAGGCGTTTTTCAAAACAGTTTTGCTTTCGTCCATCAGGACAGCAGTAACATCTTGAATCAGTATTTTCATCTATTCTCCTTACAGTCGCTCCAAGCAGGTCAGCACCAACTTGGAAAATTGTTCCCTGGCTGCAGCGGCGGCGTCCAGCACTTCCTGCTCACTGAGAGGCTGATCCAGAATACCGGCAGCCATGTTGCTCAACAACGTGAAACCCAGCACCTGCATGCCGCAGTGAGCGGCAACGATCACTTCAGGAGCCGTAGACATGCCCGCCGCATCGGCGCCGACCACACGCGCAAGGCGAATCTCCGCAGGAGTTTCATACTGTGGGCCAGGGAAGTACATATATACGCCTTCGCGCAGAGTAACCCCCAAATCGGCAGCAGCATCACGCGCCACCTGCTGCAGTGCAGGTGTATACAGGTGTGTAGAATCGGGGAAACGAGGACCAAACTCAGGAATATTTTCCCCACGCAGAGGCGATTCCATAAAAATTTTAATGTGATCGGTGATCAGCATCAGTTCACCGACATTCCACTCGGTATTAATGCAGCCGGCAGCATTGGTCACGATCAAGGTCTCGCTGCCCAATAGGCGCAGCACACGCACAGCATAGGCAACCTCTTCATAAGAATAACCTTCATAGTGGTGCATGCGACCCTGCATCACAGCCACATTCTTGCCGTTTAGTTGACCAAACACCAGCTGCCCCTTGTGGCCGGGGGCCGTGGAAACCTTGAAATGAGGAATCTCGCCATAGGGCACCACAACCGCGTCTTCCACCAAGTCACCCAAATAGCCCAAACCGGAACCAAGCACCATGGCAACATCCGGTTTAAATTCACCAATTCTAGCACGAATAGCCTGAGCGCTCTCCTGATATTGCGCAAAGGTATAATGCATCATCGCGATTCCTCCTAAAAAAGTTTTACAGAATATTTTACACCATAGTCCTTGAAATTGCAATGAAAACAGGCGTCCGCTCCATTCCCAGAGCAGGCGCCTGTATCATCACGTCTTCAATTGGGGTTTACTTGCCCAGAAAACGGCCTTCGGCACCGATCCACTTGTCCAGGAAGTCAAAGACGAGCTTTTCGGTATCTCCGAACTGACCGGGGAATTTCTCCACTGTATGTTCAGGAGTAAAGTTATGGGTAGCACCTTCCACAAAGGCAATGCTCTTATCTTCACTGGCGGCATTGTCATAGATAACCTCAGAAGCCAGGAATTCATAGCCGGCAGTCATGCCCACGCACAGCAGAGGTACACGGATCTTTCGCACGTTGGGTACCGCACTGCAGTACACATTGTCCCAATCCACACCGGTCACACCATCCTCATGGAAGTAGTAATCCGGCTTGGCGTATACAGCGCGCTCAGACAGAAAGCAGCGCACGGTGGTCTGCACAGTGGCCTTATTCATGGGCGTGCTGGATTGACTAAACTTGGGTCCACGTAAAGAATGAACAATCTCATGGGTGATGGAGCCATCTGCATGAATTAGGTCATGCTCAGCTTTAGTATGAGCAAGTAAATTGGTGTCTTGCGGAAAGAGTTTGTTGCAGAAAGCAAACTGAGCCGCACCGGCAACTACAAACGGCTCGTCATCCTTGTACATACCCTCACCGGCCTCGATGGCACGCAGACGCTCCAGCGCCAAATTCACGATGCGATTGTTACGCTCGGCCTGAGCGGCAAAAAACTTATCCAGAAACTCCTTGGAGTAGTGAGCGCCCGCAGAATCAAAGCCATTTTCAGCATTAAATGTATCCAAGGTTGGATCCAACTTCATACCGTTGCCCTCTTCCACGACAGCAGGATCTATGCTGAACAGCGTCATGACACTGTTGCCCCAGTTGGCATCCAGCAACAACATGCCATCAGCAGGGGGCAATTCCTCATTCAAGGTACACTTGTAAATCAGGGTTTCATCCTTCAGCGTCTGAATGCCGTTTTCGGCAGCATTCTGGTAGGCGGTCATCAGCGTTGCTCCGCCGCTGTGTCCCATCAGAATGACCTTCTTCACACCGGGGATGGCGCGCAGAAACTCCACGATGCGCTTGATATCCAGCATTTTCTCGTCCAATGTCTCGCCAAATACCTGGCCGCCGAAAGAACGATAGCCTCGTTTAGCCATCTCGGCCGCAATCGGAAAAACAGTGTAATCGGAATCCGAGTGGACACTGATAATGGCAATCTCGCTCTTTTTGCACAATTCAACAGGCTCATAGAGAATGCCACGCTGGTGGTTCATCCCTCCTGTCAACTTCACATAGGTATCACGAATAGGCATTCCTTCCCCAGAAATTCCACCAACAGTTTCGGTAATCGTTTTGGTAACAGAATCAAATTGAAGCACAAAAAAACCTCCAGCCGATATTTACTGATATTTAAATATATCAGGTAAAAAACGGAAAATCAAGTTTTGGGCGGCACACAGAAACAGAAACCTCGGTGGAGCCTTTTCACTCCGCCGAGGTTTTCAATCTGTTTAGTTTTCCAGACGATACTTCTTCTGAGGTACATAGGTGCAGTGCAGCAGCTCGTGAGCCTTGTGACTGCCGGGTTCACCCAGGAACTCCTCGTAGACCTGCTTTACTACAGGGTTCTCGTGGCTCTTGCGGTACTTCTGGCCGGCGTCCTGATCGTACAGGGCCTTGGCGCGCAGTTCGCGCAGATTCACGAAGGAGCGCACGTCGGCGGGCTGCTGGGGCTGGCCACCACCGTTAATGCAGCCGCCGGGACAGGCCATGAACTCGATAAAGTCATACTGCAGCTCGCCGCTCTTTACGCCATCCAGCACCTTTTTGGCATTGCTCAACCCGGAGGCCACACACACGCGCACCGTCTTACCGGGCAATTCATAAGCAGCTTCCTTAATGCCCGCCATGCCGCGCACCTCGTGGAACTCCAGAGGAGCCATCTCGCCGTTGGTCACCACTTCTACCACCGTACGCAGGGCAGCTTCCATCACGCCACCGGTAGCTCCAAAGATGGTCGCCGCACCGGTGGACACGCCCAGCATCTCGTCAAACTCACTGTCAGGCAGATGGTCGAACAGGATACCGGCGTTGGTGATCATACGGGCCAGTTCGCGGGTGGTCAGCGATACGTCCACCGGCATGCAGCCGTTGGCCATCCGCTGCTCCTCGCGCTTCACCTCGTACTTCTTGGCGGTGCAAGGCATAATGGATACCACCACGATGTCTCTCGGGTCAATGCCCATCTTATCAGCGTAGTAGCTCTTCACCAGCGCGCCAAACATCTGCTGGGGAGACTTGCAGCTGGACAGATTGGGGATCATGTCAGGATAATGCTGCTCGCAGTAGCGAATCCAGCCGG
>CAZDXX010000020.1:0-16272 GCA_964509595.1 uncultured Oscillospiraceae bacterium | reverse complement strand
GATCAGTTCCTTCATCTGAGAGATGGTGTTCTCGCGGCCGGTAGGCATATGCTTGGAGATGTAGGGAATCTCAGCCCAGAGAACCAGACCGCGCTCATCACACAGATCATAGAAGTACTGAGCGTGCTGATAGTGAGCCAGACGAATAGTAGTGCATCCAACTTCACAAATCAGGTCAATATCTTCTTCATGATGCTCAGGAAGAAGAGCATTGCCGTAACCCCAGCGGTCCTGATGACGAGAGACACCGCGCAGGGGGTATTCTTCCCCGTTCAGGATAAAACCATTGTCGGGATCGATTTGGAATGTGCGGCAGCCAAAACGAGCAGAGAGATTATCCAAAACCGTGCCGTCTTCAATCAATTCGACCTTAGCAGTGTAGAGATAGGGATCCTTACGGCCGTGCCAAAGATGAACGTCAGCAATATCCAGAACGACCTTGGTATCATCGGTCTCAACAGAAGCAACTTCGCAGCCGCAGGCAGCACAAATGGTATAACGCAGCTTCTGACCCATCTTGGAGTTGGTAATAAAGGTTTCGATTTCAACCTTAGCGTCTTTGCCGCATACTTCAGGAGTAACCTTCAGGCCGGGGCCGCCGTAGTAGTCCAGATCAAAATGAGAGTTGTTGACGCAGATGATGCTTACATCGCGATACAAACCGCCGTAGAAGGTAAAGTCGGCCATCTGGGGATAAACGGTCTCGTTGGCGGAGTTATCAACAGCCACAACAATCAGGTTGGTCATTCCCAGAGCATCAGTCATATTTACGCGCCAAGTGGAGTAACCGCCATCATGGTGAGCCAAGTGTTTGCCGTTGACATAAACATCTGCAGAAGAGTTTGCACCCTGCAGTTCCAGATAATACTGATCAGCCTCGGGCAGGGACATCTTGTTCAATGTTTTAGCATAATAAGCAGTGCCGCGATAGTAGTCGTTATCGCCATCCTGGCCATCAATTGCATTCCAGGAGTGAGGCAAATTGACCCAGTTCCAGTCCATGGGCAGAGTGGCAGGAACCTCACTGGCCTGCTTAGTGAAAGCCCATTTGGCATTAAAATTAACGATTGTTCTCAATAGAATTAACCTCCTTGTATTTTTGTGCAAAGATGGCAGGCAGACCAAACGCCCGCCTGCCACCTATTATACTACATTTTTTGATTAACGACCATGCTTAATCTTCAGAGCTTCAACGTTAGCATCGACCTGCTTCTTGTGCAGAGGATACCAGAACCAAAGGACAACGGCCAGCAGAATAAAGCCGACAGCAGGAACCAAAGTGGAGATGTTGAAGATGCCGTTCAGAACGCTTTGGGTCTGAGCCTTACCAGCAGCTGCTGCTTCAGAGCTGTAACCGATGCCGGTCAGCAGCCAGCCGGAGATACCGGCAGCCAGAGCCTGGCCCAGCTTACGGGCAAAGGAGTACATAGCGTAGACAGAACCATCCTCACGGACACCGTTCTTCAGCTCGGAGTAATCGATAACGTCGGTGATCAACGCCCAAGAAACCATGGAGAAAATGCCCAGACCCAGCCAGCAGAGCATCTGCAGACCGCAGTAGACCCAGACACTAGCGGGCTTGACAATCCAGAGAATGATCATGATGACAGCAGCAAAGAGGTTGGAAACAATAGACACTTCGGCCTTGCCAAACTTACGAGCCAGAGGCTTGGCAAAGATAGCAGCAACAATCATGCCAACCATCATCAGCATGGTGGAAGCGGACTGAGCATTTGCATTGTTATAGTAGTCAGGGAAAACGTAAGCGGCCATGTTCTGCATAGTAAGCTGAGCAAGAAGCATGACGACGGAAGCGACAATGATGGAGATCAGAGCACGGTTGGTGAAAGCACTCTTGAGCATCTGGCCAACAGAAGGACCCTTCTTGCCATCTTCGGAGGTGGGAGCCTCGATCACGACACGCTCGGTGATCAGCTTATAGGCAAGCAGATAGCAAACGATAGCCAAGATGGAGAAAACGCCAGCGGCCAAAGTAACCTTGGAGCCAACCAGAGTTTCCTTGCCATTAATAGTTTCATAAGCGATGATGGGCAAGCCAACACCGATAACCATACCAGCCAACATGCCGCCCATGGTGCGGAAGGTGGACAGAGACTGACGATCGCTGGGATCTGCGGAAATGGCAGAAGCCATAGAACCGTAGGGGATATTGATGCCGGTGTAGCAGACAGAACCCCACAGCAGATAAGTAACAGAGATGTACGCGATCTTAGCGCCCATAGACCAATCGGCAATAGCGCTCTGATACATCAGGAAGGAAGCGATAGCTACAGGAACACACATACGCAGAAGCCAAGGCTTAAACTTACCGGCCTTGGTGACTTTGCTACGGTCACAAATGCGACCCATGCCTACGTCAGTGACGGCGTCAACAAAACGAGCCAACATCATAATAGTACCAATGACGGCGGCCTCAATGCCCAAGACATCGGTGCAGAACTTGGACAAGATCATGGTGGACAGGATAAAGGTGAAGTCATTGCCAAAGTCGCCGAGTAGGTAGCCGAATTTGTCTCGGAATCCAAATGGTCTTACAGTTTGGTTTTTTGCTTTCATTTCTACTATCCCTTCTTTGAAATATTTTCCTATCAATTGCAGGATTTCTTTCGACATAACAATAATAACAAAACACGGCTTTTTTGGTGAGTAATTTTTTTGGTCTTTTGGGTAATAATTTTGCACTAGATATTGATTTTTGGTTCTAGGTATAAGATAATAAAGCAAAAACAAATTAAATGATTCTGTTAAAGTTATAAATTTAGTGGTAAGGAGTTTCTAAAATGACATATCATGCCGAGTTAAACTTCCTTCGCAGTATTTTTACCAAGTGTCGTTTGCAATTTTTACTTCTTGATCCATTTGCCGGGGTCGATTATCGGTTGGATCTTGGGCTTCGTCATATGTTCGGAAAAGAGGAGCTGTATGATAAGGTTTTTTATGATGGTTTTCGTTGCGCAGAAGAGAATATTATCTACCGATTAATGGACCCGTTTCACTGTAAATATATCTATTTTTTGCTTCCTGATACGGACAAGCCTACACTTGCTGTTTTGGGCCCCTATTTTTCGGACGAATTGACATATGAGCAAGTTTTGGAAGCAGCAGAAGCATATGGGGTGCAGGCGAAATCATTTCAGCAAATTGAAAAGTTTTATGGAAGTATTCCGGTAATAAATTCTGATAACTTTTTGTATGTGGCAATCGATACATTTGCTGAGCATATTTGGGGGAACAGTAATTCATTTCGTATTGTTGATATCAATCACGAGCTTATTCCGGAAGACGTTTCATTTGGTGTACAAGACGATTCTCTTCTTCCTGAGGAAACTGCTTGGAACATGTCAAATTTAGAGGCTCGTTATGCCTATGAAAACGAATTAATGCAGGCAGTATCTCTCGGGCAGATACATAAAGCAGAAATGATTTTAGCCGGATTTTCTAAGTTATCTTTCGAACGGCGAATAGCTGATCCGATTCGAAATTTAAAAAATTACTGCATTATAATGAACACATTACTTCGTAAAGCGGCTGAGTCAGGCGGTGTACATCCACTTTACCTAGATCGAATTTCTGCTGACTTTGCAAAAAAAATTGAAATGATCTCTTCAACAAATATGGTTCAGCATTTGATTGATGAAATGTTTCATGATTATTGCCGACTTGTAAAGAAAAATGCTACTCAGCATTATTCACCTCCCGTACAGAAAGCGATTTTACATATTAATAATCACTTAAGCGGTGATTTAAGTTTAAAAGCACTTTCTTCGACTCAAAACATGAATGCAAGTTATTTATCCGCATTATTTAAAAAAGAAACCGGGCAAACAGTTACGGATTATGTGAACCAAATACGAGTACACCAAGCCGAGCGGCTATTAGGAACTACCAAGCTCCAAATTCAAACAGTTGCTCAACACTGCGGCATTTCCGATGTCAACTATTTTTCAAAAATTTTTAAGAAGTATACCGGCAAGTCGCCTATTCAATATCGCAAAGATCTTCAACATCAAATTTCGCAGGTTAAGAACCTATAAGTTCTGCATTTTGTCAAAAAGACGAAAAAAAGCCTTATTCGCGAGAAAATATTATGCAAATAGAATAAATCAAAAAATTCACAAATATTGTATAATTATTTATCTCTCATTTTTCGATAAAAAACCAAGGAGGTTTTATTATGTCTAAACGGCTGAACGTAAATGCTTCCTGGTGCAAGGGTTGCGGTATCTGTGCAGCTTTTTGTCCTAAGGCAGTATTAAAGCTTGTAAACGGAAAAATTGAAATTACTGACATCGACAATTGTCTTAAGTGCGGTGTCTGTGAGAACCTTTGCCCTGATTTTGCTATTTGCCTTGTTGAAGAGGAGGCTTGAAAGAATGGCTGAGAATAAATTAGTTTTGATGCAGGGTAACGAAGCCTGCGTACGTGGTGCAATGGCCGCGGGTATGACGTTCTATGCAGGTTACCCGATTACCCCTTCTACCGAAATTGCGGAAATCTCTGCGCAGCTTCTCCCCCAAATCGGCGGTTGTTTTATTCAGATGGAGGATGAAATTGCCAGCATTGCGGCTATTATCGGCGCTTCTTCTGTTGGCGCCAAAGCCATGACAGCTACAAGCGGTCCTGGTTTTTCTTTGATGCAGGAAAACATCGGTTACGCTTCTATGGTGGAAATGCCTTGTGTAGTGGTCGATGTTCAGCGCTCCGGTCCGTCTACCGGTCTTGCAACATCACCTTCTCAGGCCGATGTTATGCAGGCTCGATGGGGTACCCACGGTGATCATCCTATCATTGCCCTCTCCCCTTCCAACGTTCAGGAAACTTATTCCTTGATCATTCGAGCATTTAATCTGTCTGAAAAATATCGTACTCCTGTCATTTTCCTGATGGATGAAATGGTCGGACATCTGCGTGAAGGTATTCGCATCCCCGATCCGTCCGAACTCGAGATTGTGAACCGCAAACTGCCTGATCCCGATGATAAGGATTGGTTGCCTTATAAGGCTGACCCTGAAACTTTGGTCCCCTCCATTCCTCCGTTTGGTATGGGCTGGCGTTATCATGTTACCGGACTTTCACATGGCGAAAATGGTATTGCTGTTGGTGCCGGTGAACCCACCAGGAAGTTGTGCACTCGTCTGATGGAAAAAATCGAGCGCAACAAAGAAGATATCTTGCAGTGGGAGGAGTTCATGACCGAAGATGCGGATGTGATCATTGTCTGTTACGGCGGAACCACTCGCAGCGCGACCAAGGCCGTAAAGGATGCTCGTGCCGCCGGCATTAAGGCTGGTATGTTCCGTCCAATCAGTATTTGGCCATTCCCCAGTGAAGCTCTTACCAAACTGACCGAGCACGCCGAGCATATCATTGTTGTTGAGCATAACTACGGCCAGCTGCTTCTGGAAATTGAACGCATTGTAAAGGATGCATGTAAAATTTCCTTCCTCGGCCGTGTGGACGGCGAGATTATTATGCCTGATCATATTGTTGATAAGATCAAGGAGGTGACCGGCAAATGAGCACGAATCCCTTTGCAGAAAAGTATTTGCGTACCCAAACCATGCCTCATATCTGGTGCCCCGGCTGTGGTAATGGTATCATCATGCGTGATATCTGCATGGCAATTGAGCGCAATGAATTAGATCCTAACAATGTTGTTATCGTGTCCGGTATTGGTTGTTCCAGCCGAGCAGCCGGTTACATGAATTTCAATACGATCCATACAACTCATGGTCGTGCTATCCCCGTTGCTACCGGTATTAAAATGGCGCGCCCTGATTTGAAAGTCATCGTTATTACCGGTGACGGTGATGCTTGCGCTATTGGTGGCAACCATTTTATTCATGCAGCTCGACGTAATATCGATTTGACAGTCGTTGTTTTCAACAATAATGTTTATGGCATGACTGGCGGACAGTATTCTCCCACAACTCCTCGCGGTGAACTTGGAACTACCGCTCCCTACGGCTCTATTGACCAGGACTTTGATGTTTGTAAGCTGGCTATCGCAGCGGGCGCTACTTTTGTCGGCCGTGGTACTGCATTCCATGTGGCACAGACAACCAAGCTGCTCGAGCGTGGTATCAAGCATAAAGGCCTGACCGTGATCGACTGTGTATCTGTCTGCCCCACATACTACGGACGCAAGAACAAGAAGGGCGATGCCGTTGACATGCTTATGTGGCAGAAAAACAACACCATCCTTTATGAGCAGGCACAGAGCCTTTTTGACGAAGAAGTTAAGGGCAAGATCGTTATGGGTCTGTTGTATCACAATAACCGTCCTGAATATTGCAAACAGTATCAGGATCTGGTCGACAGCTGCCGAAAGGAGGACTAAGATATGGCACAGGAAATTGGAATCCGTCTGGCCGGTTCCGGTGGACAAGGCATTATCCTCTGCTCTATTATTTTGGCTGACGCCGCATTAATGAACGGTGCATACTCTGCGCAGTCGCAGTCTTATGGCCCTGAGGCTCGCGGTGGTGCTTGTAAGGCTGAAGTCGTTATTTCTGATGATGCAATTGATTTTCCCAAGGTCGTTAAAAGCGATTTTATGCTTGCACTGACACAGGCATCTCTAGAAAAATATCTGTCAGGTGCAAAACCCGGCAGTATTCTGATGATTGATGAAAGCTTAGATTTGCCCGAGAAGGCGAACGAGATGGGTCTTAAGATTTATGCGTTACCGATCCTTTCTGCTGCTCGTGACACTCTTAAGCGCCCCATGGTAGCAAATATTGTGGCTGCAGGCGCAATCAATGCATGTCTGAAGTTGGTCAATTTGGAGACTTTGGAGAAAGCTGTACTTAAGAATGTTCCGGCAGGAACGGAAGAATTGAATCGCTTTGCCATGTTGGAAGGCAGTCGACTGCTCAAGTAAATTATGATTAAGGGGAGTGGCTAAATTTAGCCACTCCCCTATTTTTACTTATTTTACTTACTGATATATTTTATTATACCCTGTGCAATTCCTTTGGCCAATTGCTTCTGATAGTCACTGTCAAGAAGAAGCTCAAGCTCCTCCGGACATGTCATAAACCCTGTTTCAACCAGCACAGCAGGCATTTTTGTTTCGCGCAGTACTGCGTAATCTTCGCTGCGGACACCGCGATTTATTGCGCCGGTCTCGTTTGAAACAGCTTCCTGAATTATTTTAGCAGGCTTTTTGCTGGATCGTTTGTCTGGGTGGTAGAAGCTAATAATACCGGAGTAATCCTCGTTGTTCTCCAGCGCATTTGCATGGATACTGACAAATAAATCGGCATTCATGTCATTCGCATTGGTTGCGCGATCGGACAAAGACAAAAATGAATCTTCGGTACGTGTTAACTTGACTTCAATGTTTTCTTGTGTTTTCAATTGCTCTTGCACCAGCAGTGTAATAGCCAAATTAATATCTTTTTCAAAGGCATCCCCTACTACTGCGCCCGGATCATCGCCTCCGTGCCCTGCGTCAAGAACAATAACATAATGTTCGTTTCCTTTGTCGAAAATTATTGACAATCCACCCCAAATGACTAAAACAACCAATATGAATAAAAAGCAATAACGTAAAAACTTAGGCATAAAAAACACCTCACTAAATGTATAATACAGCAAAAAGTGAGGTGTTTCTTTAATAAATTATTACATTTAAAATTATTTTTGTATCATTGACAAAAAATCGTCTTCAGACAGTACAGGAATGCCAAGTTCATTGGCTTTTTTCAATTTTGAACCGGCAGCCTCACCGGCGATTACATAGCTGGTCTTTTTGGAAACGGATCCTGATACTTTTCCGCCTAACTTTTCAATCATTGCTCCGGCTTCGTCTCGAGTAAACTGTTCTAAGGTGCCTGTTAAAACGAACGTTTTTCCTGCCAGTTGGTCCCCGACCGGTTCAGCAGTGCTTGTCATATTAACACCTGCAGCACGAAGTGACTGAATCAAATGCTTACTTTGGTCATTAGAAAGCCATTCAATGATATTGCGTGCAGTAATTTCTCCAACATCATTTAATGCAGTCAACTCTTCTAAAGAGGCATTACAAAGTGCATCCAATGTTCCAAAATGAGCAGAAAGATTTTTTGCGGCTTTTTGTCCGACTTGTCGAATACCAAATCCATATAAAAGCCTGGATAGATCATTCGTTTTTGATTGTTCAATGGCCGCAATTAAATTTTCTGCAGATTTCTTGCCCATTCTGTCCAGGCTGGCCACACTTTGGGCATCCAAACTATATAAATCAGCAGGCATTTTGACAAAACCAGCTTCAACAAGTGATTCCACAACAGAGGGTCCAAGCCCTTCGATATCCATGGCATCACGTGAAGCAAAATGTGTCAAATTACGCAGCAGCTGTGCCGGACATTCTGCACCGGTACAACGTATATGTGCACCATCTTCATCGCGTGCTACTGGAGCACCGCATACTGGGCAATGGTCCGGCAAACGATACGGCACAGTGTTTGCCGGTCTTTTTTCAGGAATGACACGAACAATTTCCGGAATGATTTCGCCGGCTTTTTGAACCAGAACGGTGTCGCCAATTCGAATGTCTTTTTCCGTAATAAAATCCTGATTGTGAAGTGTTGCGTTTGTAACGGTGGTACCGGCCAAACGAACAGGAGCAACGACTGCTTTGGGAGTCAAAACGCCGGTTCTTCCCACTTGTACAACGATTTCCTGTATAACAGACTCTTTTTGTTCAGGAGGATATTTATATGCAGTAGCCCAACGCGGGAATTTAGCCGTACTTCCAAGTAATTCGCGGCTTGACAAGTTATCTAACTTTACAACTGCGCCATCGATATCATAGGAATATTGATCTCTATTTTCTCCTACATCGGCGATGTGTTCAAAGGCCTGCTCAATTGTAGATGCCTTAACACGCGAAACAACTTTAAACTTCAATGTTTCCAACCAGTCTAACGATGCGCTGTCACTTTCAAAGGTCAATCCTTCCACGTATTGAATGTTAAAAATCAATGCGTCCAGTTTACGTTCGGCAACAATTTTGGGATCAAGTTGCCTTAAAGAACCGGCTGCTGCATTACGAGGATTTGCAAACAAATTTTCTCCTCTTGCCTCGCGTTCTGCATTTAATTTCTCAAATACAGCTTTCGGCATAAACACTTCGCCGCGTACAATTAAGCTGGGAGGCGCATTTTCAATTTTAAGAGGGATAGATTTAATGGTACGAAGATTTTCTGTTACATCTTCACCAATGGTACCATCGCCGCGAGTAGCACCCCGAACAAAAAGTCCATCTTCATATTCAAGTGCAATAGACAATCCATCTATTTTGGGTTCAACAATATAACTGGCCTCAGGCGCAATTTCACGAACACGTCGATCAAAATCACGTAATTCGTCAAAATCAAAAGAATTTTGTAAACTTTCCAGAGGAACTCGATGCTTGACTTCGGCGAAGCTGTTTACGGCCATGCCTCCGACACGCTGAGTTGGTGATTCCGGTGTAATCAAGTCAGGATGCTCATGCTCCAGGTTTTCGAGACTTCGCAATAGACGATCATATTCAAAATCACTGATAGTTGGATTGTCCAACACATAATAGTTATAATTGTGCTGCTCCAATTCGCGGCGAAGTTGCTCGATTTGTTCTTTTACTGTCACGAATGTTCACGCCCTTTTCTGTAAAGGAAAATCACATTACTGCATAATCTGCAAGTATGTTTCCGGCACTTTTCCAACGATAATTGTTTCTGCCACACAAACACTGGTCGAAACAGTTTCATTATATTGACGACCAGGTAATAGAACGCAGATATCTGCATCGATCTTAAAGATGATTTGATGTCGGGTTTGGTTGATTCCGGTAGTAGAAAAAGAGTTTTCGAACTCAGCCGAAGCAGTCCCGGTATACAGAACACGCACTTTAATGTCCGGACCCCGGCCGGAAAAAAGATCCCAGTCCAAAACCGTTCCTAACGGTATTTCCAATTCAGTCGTTTCAAGGCCGTCAAGTGCGTTAAGCGTAACATCTAGCAACTGTGCACGAAGTATGTTTGCTTGCGCTAAATTGCTGCTTAAAGCGACAATGTCCCCTGTGTTAGAGCGCTCCAATGTTATTAAGTCACTGTATGCAACCGCTTGCTCTGATACTGCATTATCAATTGCGGCTGTAATTTGGTTAGATGTTTTAGCAAGGGCTACTTCTAATAGTATTGGCCGAATACGAGAATTCAGCTGAGCAATAAAAAGTAATGCTAAGCCAATGCCTGCAACGGAGGTTAATATGATCCATAAACTTCGTGCGTATCGGATTTCTTTGCGCCAACGGCCAAGCTTCATGGCATACACCTCCAATCAAATGTATGCCTTTTGATGCTTGACTTAGTCGGATAGAAGCTGTTCTACAGCCAACATGACGCCTGTTTTACCAGATTCGTAGGTTAAACCACCCTGAAGATAAACCGTGTAAGGTTCACGCATGGGAGCATCTGCAGATAACTCAATAGAAGCACCCTGAATGAACGCTCCGGCAGCCATAATAACTTGACTGTCGTAACCGGGCATGTCCCAAGGTTCCGGTGTTACATAGGAATCTACCGGGGCACCAAACTGGATTCCTCTGCAAAACTTTTTCAACGCTTCGGGTTCTCGCATATGAATCATTTGGATGATATCATGTCGAACAGCATCAGAGGCAGGTTCGACTTCATACCCCAGCAATTCCATAACGCGTGCAGCAAAGGCAGCCGTTTTAAGTGCCTGAGCCACTGTGTGGGGCGCCATGAACAAACCCTGATAAAGTAAACGATTGTTACCTAAAGTGGAACCGCACTCTTTGCCAATGCCGGGGCAGGATAAACGCATAGCTGCACCTTCAACCAAATCACGGCGTCCGGCGATGTAACCACCGGTAGGCGCTAAACCACCGCCCGGATTTTTGATCAACGAACCAACAACGAGATCAGCGCCGACTTGCGTGGGTTCCTTTTCCTCCACAAACTCACCATAGCAATTGTCTACCAGAATTGCGACGTTGGGGTTTGCTGCTTTGATGACGGAGCACATTTCACCAATTTCGTCAACACTTAAGGAAGCACGGGTAGCATAGCCACGTGAACGCTGAATTAATACAACCTTAACCTTAGGGTCAGCGGCCGCTTTAGCCATTCCCTCCAGATCAGGTTTGTCGTCAACTAAATCTACTTGACGATACTCTACACCCCAATCTTTCAAAGAACCGGGTCCTTTGTCTACAACACCGATTACGCCCAACAGGGTGTCATAGGGGGCACCAACAGCAGACAAGAGAACATCGCCCGGTTTCAAAGCGCCAAACAATGCACTTGCAATCGTATGGGTGCCGTTTACAAAGTTAATGCGAACCAAAGCGTCTTCTGTTCCAAAGATTTCGGCATATATCTCCTCAAGCTTGTCCCGACCAATATCATCGTAACCGTAACCGGTCGTGCCGGTAAAATAACTTTCTGCAACGCGGTGCTTCTGAAAGGCAGAAAGGACCTTCTGAGTGTTTATTTCGGCAATTGCATCGATACGCTCAAACTGCTCTCGTAAATCATTTTGAGCTTGAGCGCCAAGCTGCCGTACTCTTTCTGAAATTTGCATATTCTATTATACCTCAGCTTCCAGTTTGGCACATGCAAAGGCAGAAGTCAGTTCAATGCATGCCTCTACATCAGAGATCTGAACCATCTCAGTGGGAGAATGGATATAACGACAAGGAATCGAGATGCCGCCAGTATACACGCCGGTACGAGAAACATGGATGGCACCCGCATCTGTACCACCGCTGCGGATCACATCGTTTTGGAATGCGATATTCTTTTTTACAGCAAGTTCAGTCAATTTTGCAACCATCTGAGGATGGCAAATCACAGAACTATCCATCACTTTGATAGCAGCACCATTTCCAAAGACACTGCTTCCATTGTGTTTTGATCCGGGGGTATCGTCAGATAAAGTTACATCAATTGCCACTGCGTAGTCAGGATCAATGGCATAAGCAGCTGTTTTAGCTCCGCGCAGCCCTACTTCCTCCTGTGTAGTAAATACGAAATACAAATCATTGTTCGTGTTTTCCAGGCGCTCCAAAGCAGCTAAAAGAATCACACAGGAAATGCGATTATCCATATAGGGCGAAACCATACGTTCACCGGTAATAAATGTAGGAGTGTCAAAAATAGCCGTATCGCCGATGCGAATCTGCTTCTCGGCCTCTTCCCTGCTGTGTGCACCAATATCAATGAACATGTCTTCCACGGCCAACTTTTTCACATCGATGCCACCATCTACGCCAACAAGACCTTGTGTTCCATTCGCGAAACGAACAGGAGTATAAAGCAAGGCATGAAGATTAAGTCCGCCAACTTTACCGAAACGAAGATAGCCCTCTTCTTCAATGTGAGTTACGATCATACCAATACTGTCCATGTGCGCAGCAAACATGATTTTTGGTCCATTTCCCCGCTTGTGTACGATCAAATTGCCCATGGCATCATACCAGTGTTCGTCCACATAAGGTGCCGCAAATCTATAAATAGTTTCGGCCAATAAAGACTCATTGCCGGATGGACCATGGCAAGCATTTAGAGTTTGCAGCATATTCAAAATATCCATGTTGTTCCTCCTTAGCAGCTGCGGGCCAAAGCGTCCACAAAAGCGGTTGCAAGCGTCAACATCTGCTCAAAATCCTTGATTGCGCCCACGCTCGAGGGCGCGTGGAGATAACGAACGGCGGCAGAAAGTCCTGCCACACGGACACCGGCTTTGGTTCGCTGGATGACACGGCTATCGTTCCCACCGGCAATCAGGTGCTTGACCTGCCAAGGGATGCCAGCTGAATCTGCGGTATCACACATTAAACGGAATAATTCCTTGTCATAGATTGTACCGCCATCCATGAGAGAAATTACAGGGCCTTGACCGGGTACACAAACTCGCTTTTGACCTTTTATTCCGGGAAGGTCAGCGGCGGTTGTAGTTTCCAATACCAACGCAATTTCAGGTGTTACGGAGAATGCGGCACCAAATGCACCACGAGTGCCGACTTCTTCCTGGACAGTAAACACAAATGTACAGTCCATGGGTAACCTCTGCTGCAGCATCTTCAGCATAACAGCACAACCAATTCGATCATCAATGGCTTTTGCCTTAAAAAATCCGTCACCAAATTCCAGGCCTTCATTGTCAAAAACTGCAAAATCGCCAAGATTTATAAGCGCTTCAGCCTCTTCCCTGCTTGCAGCACCGATATCAAGATAGTAGTCCTCCAACTTAGGCACTTTTGCGCGCTCCTCCGGAGTTGTCATGTGAACGGCCTTCAAGCCGATAATACCAGGTACTCGATTCCAACCGACAAAAACACGCTTTCCAATCAATACTCGACGGTCAATACCACCGATAGGCGCAAATTTCAAATATCCATCATCTGTGATATATTTAATGATCAGACCAACTTCATCCATATGGGCACAAAGCATTAACTTATTTCCGGTCGTTTTCGCACCTTTTTTGAAGATGATCAGATTTCCCATGGTGTCTACTCGCATGCTGTCAGCATAGGACTTTGCTTGTTCCATTAGGTAATCGCGTACCGGATCCTCAAAGCTGGAAACACCGGACAAAGCGCAAAGAGTCTTTAAGGTATCGATCATGCCAGTGCCTCCTTTCCAAGGCCTTCAACAAAGGCCGTCAACAATGCGGCAACAGCCTCCACGTCACTCAGGTCCAATGTTTCGACAGGACTATGCATGTATTTTAACGGCAGAGAAAGGACATGCGTGGCAACACCTTCTCTGGAAATCTGCATATCCCAGCCATTGGTTCCTGTAGCACCGGCCATTACATCATATTGAATCGGAATATTGGCTTCTTTTGCCTTGGCGATCATACGTTCTGTCATCCAGCGGGTCATATTAGGCCCAATGCCGACAGAAGGGCCACCACCCAAGTCGTTAGTGCGATATTTAGGACTATCAGGGGTCTTTCCGTGAGTAACGTCAACTGCAATGCAGCAATCAGGGGCAACCGTCCATGTTGCAACAGCAGCGCCACCGTGACTGACCTCTTCTCGTGTACTTCCTAAAATATACAGATCAACATCAAGATTTTTGTTTTGCAGCATCTGCGCTGCGCGAAGCAATGTAACGAAGCATGCCCGATCATCCATAGCCTTTCCGCACATTTGCTTTTCACCTAAAGGAAAACATCCGTCGCGGAATACACAAGGAGTTCCGGCAGGGATTCGGTGTTCAACCTCTTCCTGTGTTAACCCGGTATCAATATAAAGTTCCTCAAGTGGCACAGAACGATCTGCTTCTCCAGCTTGCAGAACATGAGGAGGAAGACATGCAACAACGCCAAACAGAGGAGGCTCTGTCAGAATAGTTACTTCGCGGTTTGGCAGCATGCGTGGATCAACACCTCCGATGGATCGGAAACGTAGAAATCCGTCTTCTGAACCGATTACGATCAAGCCAATTTCGTCTAAGTGGGCATCCAAAAGGATACTTTTGGCACCGGGAATTCCGCAGCGGCGCACACCGATCAAATTGCCCATTCGATCAATACTCACTTCGTCAACAAAAGGACGAAGCAGTTCAGCTGCACGCACGGCGACCGGATGTTCAAATCCGGACGGACCAGGTAAAGGGCTTAGCGCAGCGAGCATCTCCCTCAGTTGAGTATATTCCATACGTGATTTACTCCAATCCGTAAATGATCTTTTTGAATGTTTCTCCACGAACCATAAAGTTTTTGAATTTATCAAAGGACGCACATGCAGGAGACAGGATTACGATATCGCCGGGGTGTGCCGCCTGATGCGCTGCAAGAACTGCGCGTTCAAAATCTCCGAACTCCATGATTTCCGGATTTGTTCCGTTATAACCAGGCGCGGTTTCCACTGCAGCTCGAATTTTGGGTGCTGTAGCACCTGTAAGGATCAAAGTCTTTACATGCTCGATGATTTCAGGTCCAAGTTCATCAAACGGAATTTTTTTGTCATATCCACCGGCAATCAAAATGACTTTTTGTTCGAATGAACGTAACCCGGCAATTGTACGTGTAGGACTGGACGCAATTGAATCGTTATAATAACGCACGTCATTCAATGTGCGCACCAATTCAATACGATGTTCAACTCCGCCGAACGATTTTGCAACCTCTCGGATGATGTCATCACTGACCAGACTTTCCACGGCTGCAATTGCCGCCATATAGTTTTCGACGTTGTGGGTACCCGGAATCAAAATATCTGCTACGGGAAGTACTTCCCGATCACCGGACCAAATGGCACCATTTTTTATATAAACGCCTTGGTCCAATTCTTCTTGTCGGCTAAAGAAAACACTTCTGCCCACATCGGTTTCTGCAAACGCTCGAGTGATCTCATTGTCATAATTGAAAACTGCAATATTATCTTTGGATTGATAACGAAACACATTTTCTTTTGCGGCAATGTACTCGCTCATGGATTTATGGACATCCAAATGGTTGGGCGTTACATTGGTGACGACAGCGATATCCGGACTTTGCGTCATGGTCATCAATTGGAAAGAAGATAATTCCAATACTGCGATATCGCTTTCTTCCATGCCCGCAGCATCAGGCAGCAAAGGCTTTCCAATATTTCCGCCAACATACACATTGTATCCTGCTGCTTTAAGAAGTTCAGAAATAATCGTGGTTGTGGTCGTTTTTCCGTCACTACCGGTAATTGCAATGATCTTACAAGGACAAACCTTGAAAAAGACTTCCATTTCCGACGTGATCTCTGCTCCGCGTGCACGGGCCACTTCTAAAGCCGGAACATCAGGTCGCAGTCCGGGAGTGCGGAAAATGACATCATGATTTAGGTTGTCTAGGTACTGTTCACCCAGTTGCAGATTTGCACCCAGGCTTTCCAGCTCCTCGGCAATAATACCAAGGTTATCACGGTTGCTCTTATCACACGCGGTAACGTCAATGCCAGCGCGAAGCAACATGCGAATCAGCGGTGTATTGGACACACCGATACCAATGACAGCAACTCGTTTGTGCTTCAAAGAGGTCATGTATTCCGATACGGTCATACGTATGACGCCTCCTTCCAAATTCAACTAATATATTATAGCCCAACTGACTGCCTTTTTCAATCGAATTTGACAACCGACTTGTTTTAATATAAAATAAGCGTCACAAGTAAGCTGGACAGCCGCGCTCACTGATCGAAAGGTCTTTGAGTGAGGAAAGTCCGGGCTCCACAGGGCAAGGATAACGGGTAACACCCGCCGGGGG
>CAZDXX010000019.1:0-16351 GCA_964509595.1 uncultured Oscillospiraceae bacterium | reverse complement strand
GTTTTTCGATGTTAAATTCCTCACCGATGCCGGCACCCAGAGCGACAATCATGGGATAGAGCTTGTCGTTGCCGTAAATCTTATCGGCACGAGCCTTTTCCACGTTCAGCATCTTGCCCCACATGGACAAAATAGCCTGGAAACGGGAGTCACGGCCCTGGATGGCGGAGCCTGCAGCGGAGTCGCCCTCGACGATGTAGATTTCGCACAGAGACGGATCACGCTCATTGCAGTCCTGCAATTTGTCAGGCATCTGGCCGGATTCCAGACCGGTCTTACGGCGGACGGACTCACGAGCCTTACGGGCGGCTTCACGAGCACGAGAAGCAGTCAGAGCTTTTTCGATGATAGCCTTACCGATTTTTGGGTTTTCCTCCAAAAATTCGCTGAGCTTCTCGGAAACCACGTTGTTGACCAGAGTACGCATCTCGCTGTTGCCCAGCTTAGCTTTGGTCTGGCCTTCAAACTGAGCCTCGGTCAGCTTGACGGAAATGATGCAGGTCAGGCCTTCGCGGCAGTCCTCACCGGAAACTTTTTCCTCGTTCTTTAAAATGCCCATTTTCTGACCGTAAGAATTCAACGTACTGGTCAGAGCACGCTTAAAGCCCTCCTCATGCATACCGCCCTCAGGAGTGTGGACATTGTTGGCAAAGGAGACGATGATTTCGTTATAGCTGTCGTTATACTGCAAGGCAATCTCGGCCATGGAGTCTTCCTTTTCTCCGGCCATGTAAATGACCTGCTCGTGAACGGCAGTCTTATTCTGGTTGATATAGGTAACGAACTCGCGGATACCGCCCTCGTAACACATGGCATCGCTCTGTTCCTGGCCGGCACGCTTATCCTCTATGGAGATACGCAAACCAGCGTTCAGAAAAGCTTCCTCGCGCAGACGGGTGTGCAGAGTATCGTAATCGTAAACTGTCTCATCAAACATCTCGGGGTCAGGTTTAAACATGACCTTAGTGCCGCGCTTATCAGTCTTGCCTACAACAGTCATTTCCTGAGTTACATGACCACGGGCAAACTTCATCTGATGAATTTTGCCGTCCTTATAGACCTCAGCTACGACCCATTCACTCAAGGCGTTCACGACACTGGCACCTACGCCGTGCAGACCGCCGGAGACCTTGTAGCCGCCGCCGCCAAACTTACCGCCTGCATGCAGAACGGTAAAGACGACTTCCAAAGCAGGCTTACCGGTCTGCTGTTGAATGTCGACAGGGATACCACGGCCATTATCTTCAACGGTGATGATATCACCTTCGTCAATAGTCACATTGATTTCGGTACAAAAACCGGCAAGCGCTTCATCGATGGAGTTATCCACGATCTCATAGACCAAATGATGCAAGCCGGAAGATGAAGTGGAGCCAATATACATACCGGGGCGCTTACGCACAGCTTCCAGTCCCTCCAGCACCTGGATCTCAGACGCTCCATATTCATGATCCACGTGTGTGGAGTTCAATTCCAGTTCTTCAGACATAGTGTAACCTCCGTTGTTGAGATCGCTTTTCATTATTCGATAACATCGTTGTCCATTTCGCCGACTTCGTGCAGCTCGCTTTCGTTATCCATACCTTCGCCCATCAGCTCTGTTGCTCTCAATCCACGACGTTCCTTTGCAGCTTCTACATTCTGATAGACCAGTTCTTTAACCTCACGAGGACGTTTTACATTTTTTAATTCCAAATGAGGATTTGTTTTATCAGAGGAGTGGATGCAGACAGTTCCTATACCAAAGATTCGTTGTCCTAAAGACATATGCAATTCCAAATCACGCACGCGATAAAGCAAAACTTCCTCTTCATGAATATTGAAAAAACCCTTTTCGCAGAAGATACGATCCCCGCTCAGGCGATAACGGGTAAAAGAGAGGGGTAAACCCAAATAGCGCTTACGATCTTTCCAGATATACTTGATCGGTTCCATCTCTCATTCTCCTTCCAAATTTAAAAGTCAAAACTACCGTGTTCTGCACGACCTTTTAAGGTTGCAGATGATAATTGAGACAAATAAATGATTTCCGTTCCATCTTTCTTTCGACACACAACAAAAGATTTTGGCAAATCATCAAATACGGAAATCACTCGGCCTTTCCGTTCCGCCATTTCCAAAAACTTGCGTGTACGAAAAGAAGATGATGTATTATCCAAATCAAAAATACCAATGATATCCTTTTGATGAACTACAACAGACTGTCCTAAGTGCAGATACATAAATACTCCTTCCTACAGGAGTTTTCCGTTTTGAACGTGAAATACTTTTCCACTCTCCAAGCCAACCAATCGTTCTTCTTCACAACAAGTGATAAAAACTTGTCCGCCCATAATACGCCGTAAAACAAATTCCTGACGTTTGGCATCCAGTTCGGAGAGAACATCATCTAAGAGAAGAATTGGATATTCTCCACTGTCCTCATAAAATATCTCACGACATCCCAGTTTTAACGATAAAACCGCTGTTCTTGTTTGGCCCTGAGAAGCATATTGTTTAGCACTGGTTCCATTGATTTCTACAATCAAGTCATCCTTATGTGGACCGGACAGGCATTGGCGGGAATCCAATTCCGCACGGCGGTGACTTTCCTGATGTTCCAGCAGCTGAGGAAGAATATCCTTGGGGGATGCCAGAGGGTCATTCACTGTTTTAACCGTTTCGTAGAACAAACTCAGTTCTTCCCGACCGCCTGAAAAATCTCGATGGATGGGAGGTGCTGTTTCTTTCAGTTTACGAATAAAATGAGCACGATAATGAATCAGAATCGCTCCGGTCTGCGCCATGCGCAGATTAAAATCATCCAGTGTATCAAGCAAAGAAGGATTTTCTTCCCAATCTTTTAAAATGCGGGTTTTGTGTTCATACAATTTTTTATACTCTGCCAGAGCTGTTGCATAACGAGGGCGCAGCTGACAGATGCAGCTATCCAAAAAGCGACGGCGCGCAACAGCTCCTTCCCGAATTAGGTACAGATCCTCGGGACAAAACAGCACAGTATTTACGATACCGGCCATTTCGGCTGTCGTTTTTAATCGAACACCATTGGAACAAATACGACGGCGCGCATTTCGATTCAAATCGATTTCCAGAGTAAAATCTCTTTCCCGGGAAAAAATCTCCGCCTTAATAAACGCATTGTCCACACCAAATTGAATCAGTTCTCTGTCATAGCGGGCGCGATGAGAACTGGCAGCGGACAGATAAGCCACCGCTTCCAACAGATTAGTCTTACCCTGAGCATTTTCGCCGTAGATCACATTAACTCCGGAATCAAAATCTGTTTCCAGATGAATGTAGTTACGGAAAAAATCCAGACAAATCGATTTAACGATCATACTACTACAAGTTCTGTTTCGCCATCAATGCAGGCACGGTCGCCGGGACGCATTTTTTTCCCGCGTAAGGTACAAATCGCACCATTTACAGTTACACGGCCCTCCTGAATAATCAGTTTGGCGTCACCACCAGTTTCCACAGCACCGGCAAACTTCAATAAATCCTGAAGTTTGATGAATTCTGTTCTAATCTTAATTTCATGGCTTTCCATGCTGAAAGACCTACCTTTCTTTATTCGCCGGCCTTCAAGCGGACGGGCAGCACCATATAGAGGAAGTTTTCTTCACCTTCAGAGGGAAGAATCACACAGGGAGAAACGCCGGTTTGCAGTTCCAGCCGTACGCGCTGGGCAGGGGCAGCTTTCAAAGCGTCCATCAAATACCGGTTGTTAAATCCAATTTCCAGTCCTTTGCCGTCGCCGATAATGGAGCAACGGTCAGCTGCATCACCAATCGCAGTGCGAGTGGAAATACGCAGAATTCCATCATCAAAAATGCAGCGCAGAGGGCTCTTGTTATTTTCATTGATGATCAGAGATACACGGTCGATTGTCGTCAACAGTTCTTTTGTATCACCAACCACTTTAATGGAATTGGTGCGGGGAATCGACTGGCGATAATTCAAAAACTCACCTTCCAGTCGACGAGAGACCAGCATGGTTTGACCAATCTGGAACATAATATGGCGGGCACCCTGAGTTACTGTTGCCAGCTCTTCACAATCCGTACAAATTTTCTCTACCTCTCCCAGAGCGGATCCGGGAACAACAAAGGAAAAGTTATTGCCAACTTTACGATCAATAGTTTCACGGCGCAGTGCCAAACGGTAACCGTCAACAGATACAACAGTCAGCTCTTCTTCATTGACTTCAAACAGGGAACCGGTGTGCACAGGTCGGCTTTCGTTGTCGGATACTGCAAACAAAGTTTGAGAAATCATAGATTTCAATTTTTTCTGCATAATGTTAAAGGCATTTTCCTGATCGACAGAGGGAAGGTCAGGAAATTCCTCTGGGTCGATACCCATGATGTTGAATTCCGACATGCCGCATTTGATATTTACCATGCAACCGTTTGCGCTGAAGGAGATGATGTCGTCAGGCAGTTTACGAATAATCTCGCCGAACAAACGAGCAGAGAGAACAAGGCTGCCTTTGTGATCAACTTGAGCGGGCACCTCTGTACGGATGCCGGTTTCCAGATTATAACCAGTCAGACGGAGATTATCTCCTGCCTCCAAAAGGATACCCTCCAGGGCAGGAATAGAACTCTTGGGGGAAACAGCACGGGCTGTAATCGAAATGGCCGACTGCAGCAAAGCTTTTTCGCAGGAAAATTTCATGATATTTCTTCCTTTCTCTCGCTTCTCCCGCTAGGGAGGAGAGGTATTAAAAATAGAAGTCTGTCGTAGAGGACGTGGAAAGGTGGAAAAGTGGTTCAAAGCCTGAAAATAAGGGGATTTGCGTGTCCACAGGGGGTGTGGATTGAATGTTCAGTTTTCCACATCAAAAAATGAAATAAAAAAATTATCCACACATCACAATTCACATTTCCACAAAATCCGGTGGATAAGTCTTATTTTAATCACTCAAACTGAGCATTGATGTTTGCTTTGATATCTTTTACGATTTCGGTCAAATCGGCATCGCTTTTCATTCGTTCTTCCACGCGCTTTATAGCATGAAGAACAGTCGTGTGATCGCGATTATCAAATTCTCGGCCGATATCATTCAGAGACAAATTGGTTTGCGCACGGATCAGGAACATAGCCACCTGACGTGCAACAGCTGTATCTTTGACACGACTTTGTCCTCGTAATGCAGATTCTTCGATATTGTAGAATTTACATACTTCACGAATAATAACGTCAGCTGAAGGAAGAAGATCGCTTTTGTCTTTGAACATATCGCGAACAGCACGTACAACTGTGGACGAGTCGACATCGTTACCTTCCAGTTCCCGTAAAGCCATGATTTTGTTGACAGTCCCTTCGATTTGACGAACATTAGCTGTAATATTCTCAGCAATATACTGTAGAACGGGTTCCGGAAGTTCAACACCCATTCGAATAGCTTTATTTTTGATGATAGCCATTCGGGTTTCATAGTCGGGTGGTTGAATATCTACCAACAAGCCCCATTCGAAGCGAGTCTTCAAACGATCTTCCAGTCGCATCATTTCCTTGGGAGGGCGGTCGGAAGTGAAGACAATTTGTTTTTTTGCTTCGTAGAGGGTGTTAAATGTATGGAACATTTCCTCTTGAGTAGAATCACGACCTGCAATAAACTGGACGTCGTCCATCAGAAAGATATCCGCTCCGCGATATTTTTCACGGAATTCCTGATTTCGGCCTTCGCGGATCGCCTGAATCAGTTCGTTGGTAAATGTATCACCCTTGATGTAAACAATTTTGTAATCCGGGTGTTTTTGATGAACTGTATGAGCAATTGCGTAGAGCAAGTGAGTTTTTCCCAAACCGGATTCGCCGTAGATGAACAGGGGATTGTAGCTTTTGCCAGGAGCGTCGGCTACCTGATGGGCAGCTGCATGAGCAAACTTATTGGAAGAACCAACGACGAAACGTTCAAAGGTATAATCCTCGGCACCGGGAAGAAAGTCATTGTCTTTCTTCTGGTTAGAAAAAGAAGATAATTCTTCTTCACCTAAAACTAAAACTTCAAAATCTGCTGAAAATAACTCCCTCAAGGCTTTTTGTACAGCGGGAAGATACCGCTGGCGAATGACATCACGATTTAAGGCATCAGGAGAGCATATGACAAAACGATTTTCTTCCAGTGCAATGGCACGCACATCATCAAACCAGGTTTTGATGGTGGTGGAAGTCATTTCTTCTTCCAGCAAAGAGAGAACTTTCGCCCATACTGCGGCGGCAGAATTCATAAGCTGCAGCACCTTCCTTCATTAGAATATAATTAATCAATCTATTATACCATTTTTGTGGTTCTCAATCAATTGTTTTGTGGAAATACATTATATAAAAAGAATAGCTTTTTGTGGGGTGTTTTTGAACGTGACACAACATCTTGTGTCGCAATAGAAAGAAGAAAAAAGTATGGAAAATTCGGTTGACTTTTTCATATTTTATGGGTTATAATATCAGTCACGCTGAAAAATAGGCGCAATTTTTTTGAAAACCGCAGCGATTTCGCTGTTGTGGACGGGCGGCATGTGCCGCCACGACTGTACAGGAGGTGTACAAGCAATGGTTCGTACCTATCAGCCCAAGAAGCGTCAGCGCTCCAAGGAGCACGGTTTCCGTAAGCGCATGGCCACTAAGAACGGCCGCAAGGTTCTGGCCCGCCGTCGTGCAAAGGGCCGCGCTCGTCTGACTCATTGAGTCGCCTGAAGTCGGTAAAAATTAAACAGTCCAAACCCATAGGGGCGGAGGGAGTTTTCCCCCGCCCTTGAGTTGCATAGAGGAAAACATGAAGTTTACGATATCATTGAAGCAAAATCATGTGTTCCGCCGTCTTTATACAAAAGGAAAGAACCAGGTGACTCCCCACCTGGCTCTTTACGCACGCAAAAACGGGGGAACGGTCAGTCGTTTGGGTATTACAGTAAGCACGAAATTGGGCCATGCTGTTGTCCGCAACCGAGTACGCCGCCGTCTTCGTGAGATTTATCGAATTCACGAAAATCAATTTTTGCCGGGATATGATATTGTGGTGGTTGCTCGTGTACGTGCGGTATATGCCCGTTTTGATGAAATTGAACGTTCTTTTCTGAAAGCGGCCCGTGCAATTGGACTATTGAATCAGGAAGGAGCAGAGTCATGAAACGACTTATGCTATGGCTGATTCGTTTTTACCGCAAGGGAATTTCCCCTTTAACCCCGCCGTCCTGCCGTTTCATCCCTACCTGCTCAGAGTATGCTATGCAGGCCATTGAACGGTATGGCGCATGGAAGGGTGGCTGGTTGGCCTTGCGCCGCCTGTCAAAATGTCATCCGTTCCATCGACAGAAGTCCATCGAGTACGATCCGGTACCATAACCGGCACGGGTTTATTCCCGTGGTCTTAACCCAGGAGGTTTCCGTATGGAATTTAAACAAATTATTTTGACCCCATTTTCCTGGTTGCTGACGTTCTTCCACGATACACTTGGCAACTACGGCATCGCATTGATTTTGTTTGCTGTTGTAGTCAAACTGATTCTGTTCCCCTTCTCTTTGAAGAGCAAGCGCAGCATGATTCAGCAGACTATGGTTCAGGACAAAATTCAGAAAATTCAGAAGCAGTATGCCAATAACCGCGAAAAAATGAATGAGGAAATGCAAAAGCTGTACGCCAAGGAGAACATTAATCCGATGAGCGGCTGCCTTTGGTCCTTCATTCCTCTTCTGGTTTTGTGGCCTTTGTATGCAATTATTCGTCGTCCCTTCTATTATCTGATGGGCCAGTCCGAGGCTGCGATTGAAGCCATCGCCTCCGCCCTGAATTTCACTGCCGCGTCCGGCACCGTGTCAACTGGTTATAATGAGTTGTACTTGGCCGCCACAATGAACACTCAGGAAATGGTGGATGTTGCCGCTGCTGCCGCCAATTCCGTTACTGCCGGTCTGGGTGACAAATTGTTTATCATGAACTTTGACTTCCTGGGCATGAACATGGCTCAGGTTGCCGAGTGGAAGATCTGGACGGTCAGCCCCTTGACCTGGGGTGCGATTGGTCTGTTCCTGCTGCCCGTTATTTCGGCTGTTTTGAGTTTCCTGATGTCCAAGGTTTCCCAGGCAACCAACAGCTTGAACAAGAACCAGGCAAATAATCAGATGAACCAGCAGATGAAGACCATGTATATCATCATGCCTCTGATGTCTCTGTGGATCGGTTATGCCATGCCCGCCGGTCTGTGCGTATACTGGATCATCAACAACATTTTGTCTATGCTGCAGGAAGTGATTTCTGCCAGAATGCTGAAAAAAGATTACGCAAAGGCTGCTGCCAAGCGTGAAGAGCAGGAGCGTTTGGAAAAGGAAGAAGAAAAACGTAAAAAGCGCGAGGCTGCTGAACGTCGTGCTAAGGCAATTGAAGATGCCAAGAACAATAAGGGCAAGAAAAAGAAGCCTGCCGAGAAACCCGAGAAGAAGAAAGACCGTACTACTGATGTAGGCCGTATCGGTATGCGTCCTTATGCTCGTGGTCGTTCCTATGATCCCGATCGTTTTGGCGGAGTGACTGTTTATCAGGATCCCGGTGCTCCTATCGATGAGGTAGCTGTGGCGGAAGCCCTGGCTGCTAAGGGTATGCTGCCCGAAGAAGAACCTGCTCAGATCGTCAATGAGACACCTGTGGAAGAAGTTGTGGAGCAGGTGGAAGAAGGCGTTGCTGAAAACGCAGAAGTGAATGAGGCCGAAGTGGTTGATGCGGAAGAGTCCGAAGAAGCGACTGAAGTCTTGGAAGAGGACGCGAACACCGAAGAATAACCACAGGAAGGAAGTTATCCAAACATGCTGAAGTATATTGAGACCACCGGACGCAATGAGGAAGACGCCATTGCATCCGCTCTGGCCCAACTGGGTCTGGATCGGGACGATGTTTCGGTGGAAATTTTGGAGCGCGCTAAGTCTGGTTTTCTAGGCATTGGCAGTTCTCCCGCTAAAGTTCGCGTAACATATGAAGTTCCTGATGAGGAAGTAGTGGAAGAGGTCATTCCTGCACCTGCAGAGGAAGAGGTTGCTCCCGTTGAGGAGGAAAAGCCTGTTATGGCTGCTCCTGTTGCAGAGGAAAAGGTGTCTGTTGCTTCCGGAGACGAGAAGGCAGAGCGAATTGCAGCTTTTCTGACAGGGCTGATGGAGCATATGGATGTCAAGGCTACTCCCTCTGTTGAGCGCACAGAAGAAGGAACCTACCGTGTTAATCTGGAAGGTGAAAGCCTCGGTGCTATTATCGGTCGCCGCGGAGAAACCTTGGATGCTATCCAGCAGCTGACCAGTTACTCCATCAACCGCGGCGCATCTCGCCGTGTACGTATTCAAGTAGACGCAGAAAACTACCGTGCTAAGCGCGAAGAGTCTTTGATTCGTCTTGCTAACCGTGTGGCTGACAAGGTGGTCAAGTATCGTCGCAATGTGACTCTTGAGCCTATGAACGCCTATGAGCGCCATGTGATCCATACCGCTTTGCAGGATTATCCTGGTGTCACTACTTATTCCACCGGTACCGAGCCCAACCGCCGCACCGTGGTGGCTTACGAGAAGTAACAATCGCCAAAGGGGCGGGACCACAAGTCCCGCCCCTGTTTTTGTAGGAGGATATTACGATGAATACTCCCCTCTATGATGCATTGTGTGATTTCGTGGATACAAATCCACTCCGTTTTCATATGCCCGGACATAAAGGAAAAGGTTCAGCCGGTTGGGAGAAGCTCTTCAGTATGGACTTTACCGAATTACCTCCCACGGGAAATCTGTATGAGGCGGGTGGTGCTATCGGTCAGGCTGAGAAACTTTGGGCTAAGGCGTTTGGAATGCCGGAATGCCTATTACTGACTTGCGGATCTACTCAGGGAAACCGCTCTGCTTTGCATTTGACCTGTCCATTGGAGTCTGCTATTTTGGTCGACCGCAATTGCCACCGATCCATCTATCATACGATGGCATTGCTGGACCTAGAGCCAATTTATCTGTTAAAAAAGACTCCGCAGGCTGTGGAGGAGGCTTTGGGAAAACACCCGGGAATAAAAACTGTCTGCATTACTTCACCTGATTATTACGGAAAGTTATATGATGTAACCGGGATTTCAGAGGTCTGTCACCGGTTTGGGGCAAAACTTGTGGTGGATGGAGCTCATGGAGCTCATTTGCCCTTTTTAGGAATTGATCACTACCGGGGTGCTGATTTGGTGGTTTGCTCTGCTCATAAAACCCTGCCTGCGCTGGGGCAGGCAGCTCTGCTTTTTTCCGGTGGTGCATTCACCGGGGACGATTTGCGCCGCGCAGCGTCTATTCACGGTACATCCAGCCCATCCTATCCCATCATGGCATCTATGGATTTGGCAAGGGCCTGGATGGAAAGTGAAGAGGGAAAAGAACACTGCCGGATGATCTGTACACGTGTGCAGAAGATGCGGGAGAAATTCCCGTCTTTGCAGGGAGAGAATCTGGACCCCATGCGGCTGACGCTGCGTGTAAAAAATGGATTTCAAGTACAGCGTGATCTTCACGAAAGAGGAATCTGGCCCGAGATGGCCGACAGCGGTCATGTGGTGTTTATTATTACTGGTTCCGATAGTCAAGCTGATTTGGATCGGTTGGAGCAGGCATTGGAAGAGTTGAGTTTGGAAAATGTGGAGGAAACATACCCGTTGCCCCCTGATCCAGAACTGGTAATGCGGCCTCGGCAGGCGCTCTTTGCGCAGACAGAGATACTGCCTCTTGTGCAGTGTGAAGGTAAAGTTTCCGGAGAGCAAATTGCGCCATATCCCCCAGGGGTTCCAGTGATAGCACCTGGAGAGGTCATTTCAAAAAAACATCTCGCATATTTGGAGAAGATAGGTTATAATATGGGGAAAGAAGTACGGATTCTTCTTGTTTAAATGAAAAGGGAGGGGATTCTGTGAAATTGGTTCTTGCTGTCGTTAATCATGATGATGCAAACGCGGTTACTCGAAGCCTGGCCAAGAATGGTTTTTCATCCACCAAGCTCGCGACTACCGGTGGTTTTCTAATGTCAGGCAATGCAACGATTTTAGTTGGTGTAGATGAAGAAAAAGTGCAGGCTGTCATTGACATTATCCATGAACACTCCCATAGCCGCAAGCAGATGATCCCCGCTACGACCGAAATGGGGTATGGGAATTATCCCAGTATGCCGGTTGAAGTTACCATAGGTGGTGCCACGATTTTTGTCGTGGATGTCGAACGATTTGAGCGTGTCTGATGAATCTATCGGGTCTTTTAATTGGAGAAGAAACGCGTCGACGGTTGGAGACGGCACTTAGCCGTATGTCGCACGCATACATTATCAGTGGATTATCTGAAAGCGGAGTATATGCTTTGGCAGAATGTTTGGCATCTGCCTATGTGTGCACCGGTGAAGGGGAAAAACCATGTGGTGAGTGTTCCGGTTGTCGGAAAGTAAAGGGTGGTATTCATCCCGATGTAATTCGCGTGAATGTCCTTGAAGGAAAGCGCGAAATTACGGTGGAACAAATTCGACAGCTTCGCGCAGCGGCCTACATTCGTCCCAATGAGGCACATCGGAAGGTATTCATCATTGAGAACGCTCAGGCCATGAATGACAATGCGCAAAATGCGTTGTTAAAGGTTTTGGAGGACGGACCCAGTTACTTGTCCTTTTTACTGTTGGTGGAAAACTCGCAACAACTATTACCCACCATTCGATCCCGCTGTGAAACGCTTACTTTGTCACTACAGCCGGGTGAGGATAAAACTTTGCCGGATGCAGAACTCCAGCAGCAAGCCGGTCAGTTAGCCACATTACTGATGGGACAAGATGAACATGCTCTGGTAGAGTATACGGTTGCTCTTGAACACCAAAAAATGGATAAAGATACTTTGTTGGCCTTTATTGATGCAGTAAGAGATGCGCTCAGGCTGGAATTATTGAACTATCCTGATCAGGTGCTTCCCTTAATGGAACGCCTGGAAGAAATACGAAAGGCCGCATTGTTTCATGTAGGTACCGGTCATTTGTTTGGCTGGTTGGCGGCTGCTAGATAAATCGCAAATATTCCATCGGAGGAACAAATTATGACCGAGATTATTTCCGTTCGGTTTAAAGCCGGCGGCAAACAATATTACTTTGACCCTCAGGGACAGACCGTACAAGCCGGTGAGGGTGTTATCCTGGAGACTTCCCGCGGCCTGGAGTACGGAGAATGCACCAAAGGAAATCACATGGTGCCCGATGAGTCTGTGGTACAGCCTCTGCGCAGTTTGGTTCGCATTGCCACAGATAAAGATAAGGAAATTGTGGACCAAAACAAAGAGAAGGAAGAAAGCGCCTTCAAAATTTGCCAGAAAAAGATTGCTGAGCATGGCTTGGATATGAAGCTGGTGGATGTGGAGTACAGCTTTGAGGGTAATAAGGTTCTGTTTTTCTTTACCAGCGAAGGCCGTGTAGACTTTCGTGCGCTGGTCAAAGATTTGGCAGCAACCCTTCATGCCCGCATCGAATTGCGTCAAATCGGTGTTCGCGATGAAGCAAAAATGTTGGGCGGTCTGGGTATTTGCGGAAAACCGTTTTGCTGCTCTCAGTTTTTGAATGAGTTTCAGCCGGTATCGATTAAAATGGCTAAGACACAGAGTTTGTCTTTAAACCCAACAAAAATCTCTGGTACTTGCGGTCGTTTGATGTGCTGCCTGAAGTACGAACAGGATGCATATGAAGATGCTGTGAAGCGCTGTCCCAAGCAGGAATCTTTTGTGGAAACACCGGACGGCGTTGGTACGGTCACGAACGTAAATTTGCTGAGAGAGCAGGTAAAGGTTCACCTAGAAGATTCGAATGATCCACCCAAAACCTATTCGGCAAGCGAGATCTCCGTGGTACGCAGCGGAAAGGGAAAGCGGCCTGAGGGATATGTGGCGCCACCGCTGGAGGAACTGGCAAAGCTTCGGAAAATTGAGAAGGAAGAGGAGCCTGTTATTCGATTGGGAGAGCGCTCCCGGCTGTCGGTTGCTCTGGAAGAAATCTTGGCTCCTGTGGATGAAAAATCTGCTGATACAGCTGAGCAGAAACCACAAGAGCAGCGCAGCGGCAATCGGCGCAGAAATCGAAACAGAAACCGCAATGGAAGTAAAAGCCAACCGAAGCAGGCAGCTGCAGATATGCCGACACAGGAAAAGACTCCGCAGCAACAGAAGCAGCCTGCGAAACCTAAGCAGACACAGCCCAAGCCAAAACAGGAACAGGCGCCAAAGAAAGAAACGGCTGCACCCGCAGAAGGTGGTACAAAGAAGAATTCCAGCAACCGCCGCCGTCCTCGTCATCGTAAGCCCAAGGCCAAGAGTGAAGGCAGTGCGCCCAAAGCAGAATAATCATATTACCGGACGGTTCCGAAGAACCGTCCGGTATAATTTTAAAAAATTTTCGCCTTTTTAAAAGCAGACTGGATTTGTAAAGAAAAATATGATATGTTCCAGATGTGAATTTTGAAAAATCAATTTGGGTGATGCAGATGAAAATCGGATGGAAAACATGCCTGCAGGTAGGCGTAAGTATATTCCTGCTGTATCTTTGTATCTACTATTGGACCAGTGTGGCAGATGTGACCGGTACCTTACTACGGGCAATTTCTCCATTGCTGGTCGGCTGTGTTATTGCGTACATTGTAAACATTCTGATGAGCTTTTATGAAAAGTATTTATTTCGAAAAGCAACCGGTCGCACAGCGGTGAGAATTCGTCGAATCGTAAGCATTTTACTGGCTTTTGTAACGCTGCTTATCCTGATCGTATTGATTGTATGGCTGACGGTTTCACAGTTGGTGCCTTGTGTCCAGTTGATATTGGCAGAGTGGCCCGATTTTCTGGAAAATGCAGCTCTGCGCTTGGAAAATTGGGGGATTCTTTCGAAAGAAATTACAGCTTCCATTGTGCAAATCGATTGGCAGTCTCAAATCAGCCAGATCATACAAATGGTATCCACTGGATTGGGCAGCGTTGTGGATGTGCTGGTTAAGACGATTTCTTCGGTATTCTCTGGTGTGGTATCTGCGCTGCTCAGCGTGTTCTTTGCCATATATCTGTTGGCCAGCAAAGAACGTTTGCTTCTGCAGCTACGGCGCGTGGTTACGCACTATCTGAAGGAAGCGTGGTATCAAAAAATAATTCGCGTAATCGGCGTGTTTGATGACTGCTTTCACAGATTCATTGTAGGGCAGTGTACGGAAGCTGTGATTTTGGGGGTTCTTTGCGCGCTTGGAATGTGGATTCTCCGGTTGCCCTATGCGGCCATGATTGGTGCGTTGACTGCCTTTACGGCGTTGATTCCTTTGGTTGGCTCCTATGTTGGATGTATTGTTGGCGCATTTATGATTTTTACCCAATCCCCGATTAAGGCAGTAATTTTTATTGCTTTTCTGATCGTTCTGCAGCAAATTGAGGGTAATCTAATTTATCCCAAGGTAGTTGGAAGCTCTATTGGTTTGCCAAGCATTTGGGTGCTGGCTGCAGTCACAGTCGGCGGCGGTGTTATGGGAATTGGTGGTATGTTGATTGGTGTTCCCTTGGCTGCGGCGATTTATCGTCTGGTTCGGGACGATGTGAACCAGGGGAGAAGAAAGAATTTGCTGCGCCCGGAGGGAAAGGATGTTTCGGCGGAGTCGGAAGAAGGCAGCGGAACGAGATCAGCGGATCAAAACTGAATTGTTATATAGACAGGCGGCCAATTTTGGCTGCCTGTTTTTTACTTCCCACTTGACAAGACCTCGGCGGTCGATGTATACTATACCTAGATAGTCGAGACTTGATTTGGAGGTGTTTCAAATGAAGGTGGATAAGTCATTGATTGCGGGAAGTACCACTCTGCTTGTGTTGTCCCTGCTGCAGGACGGGGAGAAGTACGGATATGAGATGACGGCAGAGCTGGAGAAGCGCTCCGACGGGACCTTCTCTCTGAAAGAAGGAACCCTGTATCCGCTGCTGCACAATCTGGAGCGGGGCGGGTATGTGAAGTCCCAGGTGAAGGAGGCACCCAACGGCCGGGAGCGGAAGTATTACCGCCTGACTAAGGCAGGCGGTGAACTCCTGAAGGAAAAAACCGAGGAATGGAAGTTCTTTTCAGAGAAAGTGAATGCCGTGGTACTGGGCTGCGTGCCCGCCCTTTCCTGAGAACATAGGGAAGGAGGCTTGGCCATGGCAAATTATAATCGAAATGGATGGCTGGACACCGCCATGGGTCAGGTGCGATGTAAGCCAGAGCACAAGGCCATCCGGGCAGAGCTTTTAGGGCATTTGGAGGATAAGGAGCAGTACTTTTTGGACTCCGGAATGGAGCCGCGGGAGGCAGCTCGTGCTGCCGTTGAGGCCATGGGCGATCCCGTGGAGATTGGAAAAGAACTGGACAAAGCACATCCGGTCTTCTGGGGGAGGCTCTACACACTGACAAAGGCGGTCATTGTACTGCTTTGCTTGGTAGTTCTCTTCTGCGCAGTGGACTATGCCAATAAGAATGATATTACCACCATTTTGTTACAGAACTATCCGCTGAGGGTCCAACAGACCGATCCCTATGAAAGGGGCGGCAAAGACGTGGTTATTCTGGATGTGGAAAAGGAACCGGTCACGCTCAGTGGGTACACTGTTGAAGTTACACAGGCTTATTGGAGTCCTAAAGTATATTCCGGGGAAGAAAACGTGTTGGAAGTGGATATCAAAGTATCCAATCCACGTCCATGGGCAGTTTCCCCGCTGTTTATGGGGAGATTGCGTAGAATGGAGAAGGAAGATGCTGCGCTTTTGACCAGTATCAGAACGCACAACGGAAACCGAATCAATAATTCAATTGATGTGATGCAAAAATCTTCGGGTGAACAAATCAAAGGGTACATACTTGACGTGTGGCACAATAATTTGGAGAATTACCGCTGTTGGGACACCTGGTATTTTACGCTCACAGTTTACGATGTGGAACGTGGTGACACGGTTACGCTGTACCATCCTGACCACGAAGAACTGACCATGACCTTTTACGTGGGGGTGACAGAATGAGATGGTGGAAGTATCTTCCTCTGCGTAAGAAGATTTTTTTCCCCGTTGCGGTTGTTGTGCTGTTGTGCGGGCTAATCTGGGCACTTCGGGGCTATCCCCCTTTGACCGATGAAGGCTATTTGCGCCGTGCGGAGCGGGCGCATCTCCTGCCGGAAGGTGACATTTTGACCGAAATCGACACAGGTGCCAATGGACCTCATTTTCTGGCGGCAGACGGAGGAAAGTATCTGGAATTATGCCGGTTGCCTCAGAACAGCCTTCTAGCTACCCGCTCAGAGGGCTTTTACCTCTACGAAAAAAAGGGTGATTTGACGGC
>CAZDXX010000018.1:6781-16606 GCA_964509595.1 uncultured Oscillospiraceae bacterium | reverse complement strand
CCCCCACGCACACGCACTGGCCAATGTCAAGAACCCCCATGAACAGGGTGTTGTCGCTATGATCGGCGTGTTCATCGACACCTTTGTCGTTCTGACCCTGAATGCTCTGGTCATCATCTCCACCCTTTACACCAAGGATGGCATCCTGGCCAACGGTTATACCAATACCATTCAGGCTTCCGGTCTGGACAAGTACAGTCTGGCCCAGACTGCTTTCGGCACCATCTTCGGTGAACAGTTCGGCGCCATCTTCGTGGCCATCTGTCTGTTCTTCTTCGCCTTCTCCACCGTCCTGAGCTGGAATATGTTCGGCAAGATCAACGTCCAGTGGCTGTTCAAGAAGAACGAAAAGGTCGCCACTGTCATCTACACCGTCATCGCACTAGTCTTCATCCTGCTGGGTACCATGCTGAAGAATGATCTGGTGTGGGAACTGACCGACGCGTTCAACTACCTGATGGTCATCCCCAACGCCATTGCCCTGTTTGCTCTGTCCGGCATGGTGGTCCATGTGGTCAAGAACAAGGACAAGGAAACTCTGTAACACAGCTTTATAACAGGAAAAATCGGGTGAGCCGTCTGGCTCACCCGATTTTATTTTTGTCAAAAATCAGAGAACAAAATCCTCATCCCGCAGCTTGCTCAATTCCAGAACAGCAGGCTTCGGCGGAATGCGTTTTAAAGGGTCATACCGAAATGCGCGGCAATGTCCACCTGCCGAAACCACACCCTTTTTCAGGCAAATCACCTGCTCCTCACTCAGAGCAGTTCCCCGCTGACAATACGCACAGCGCGGCTCAATTTTCTTGGCGAACAACATGGTATTCCCCCTTCCATTGGAGGTATTATACTACATGTCCACGCCTTTTTCCACTGGTTTTTCGCACCGTTCGGGCCGCAACAGCAAAAAAAGCCAGCCAAATGATCCAAACGGCCACCGTTGAGACTGTCAAAGCAGTCGTAAAGTCCAAAGAGGCTATCCCCTCCACCTGCTCTTCCAAATAGGCCGACACTGCAATATCCAGCGGGAACACCCGGGTCAGCACACTCACAAATAAAGCCGACAAGCCGCCGTGAAGCATCTTTCCAACCAAATAAGTGCGAACCGAAAGCCCACTTCCACCCATGAACGATAGCACCTGACAGTGAACCGAGATGCCTGCCCAGCCCAGCATAAACGCCGCCATGGACAGCCGGCCGGACAGGGACCCGGCTCCGGTCAGCGACCATACGCCGGAGGATATCTCCAACACACCGGTCAGCAACCGCTCTGCCCACTGTTGCGTCATCCCCAATGGAGACAGCAGGAAGCTGACTCCCCTGGCCAACGCAGGAATGGCACCTGATACCGTCAGCATTCGGATCACCACCGTGAAAAATACCACAAAGGCACAGATGTTCAGTATGCTCAGAAACGAGTTCTTAACAGACCCGGTAAATGCAACACTGATGCGCTGGGTCTCAAAGCTCAGTCGAGCGCACTGATCCCCGCTCCTCTCCTGCCTCTTGTAAAAGCGGAATAGAATACCAACACATATGGAGGCAACGGCGTGTGCCAGATAGAGCAGCACCCCTACCCGACTGTCGGAAAAGATTCCCGCCCCTACAACTCCCAGAATAAACGCAGGGCCGGAGTTGTTGCAAAACGCCAGCAAACGCTCCACTTCCGTCTTGCTGCACATTCCCTTTTCATACAGGGAAATCGCCGTCCGTGCACCGACCGGATATCCACCGATGAACCCCAAAGCCAACGCCGACGCACAGGATCCGGGCACATTGAACAGCGGGCGCATGATTTTCTCCAACGCACGGCCAATGTACCCGGCCAATCCCAAATCTACTACCAAGGAAGACAAGACAAAAAAGGGAAACAGCGATGGGATGATCACATTGCAGCAAAGCTGCAAGCCGGTCTTTGCCGCGTCCATGGATTCCTGCGGCCAAATCACCAGCGACAATGTTGCTGTCAGCAATATCAATCCCAGCAACAGATCCCGCGCCCATGCTCTGGACAAGATTTTGGACATTTCCCGCACCCCCTAAATCAAGAAAGGATATGCGAAAAGAAGGATGTCCCATGCAAAAAACCCACGCCTGACGGCGTGGGTTTTCTAATACGCATATTAATCTTCGTCTGCAGCGGCGTCGTACACCTTATTCTGATTACTCCGATTGCTTGCAGCTCCTGCAGCAGCACGGAAGCGGATGCGGGACTGCTTGATTTCCTCAAACGCTTCGGCTACAGCCTCTTCAGTGCGGCGCAGAGCATCTTCACAGTACTCGTTGGCGGCACGACGCAGTTCACGGCCGCGCTCCTCAGCAACACGAATCATCTCACTGCTCTTCTGACGAGCCTGAGTCAGCAGCTGATCTTCGGCCACGATCTGGCGAGCCTCTTCCTCGGCCTGCTTCTTCATGACCTCTGCCTCACGCTTGGCCGCGTTAATATACTCGGCACGGTTCTCCAGGAGTTTCTTGGCCTCTTTCAGCTCCATAGGGAACTGGGCACGAATGTCATCCAACAAGTCCAGCGCACGGTCACGCTCGATCATACACTTCTCGGAACTGAGAGGCACACTTTTTGCCTCGTCGATCATCTCATACAAAATGTCCAGTAATTCTTCCACACCGCTGGCCATTGGAATTCCTCCTTATTTTTTATATTTCGCTTCCACATCCGCAATAATTTCACGCGGAACAAAATCAGACAAATCCGCTCCATAACGGGCCATTTCCTTGACTACCGTAGAGCTTAAATAAGTATACTTCTCTCCGGACGGAATAAAGAACGTATCCAGATTGTGATACAGCTTGCGATTGATAATTGCCATCTGGACTTCTTTTTCATAGTCCGAAACGGCACGCAGACCCTTTACCAGAACACGAGCGCCCTTGCTGCGGGCGTAATTGGCAACCAGATCACTGGAAAAGTCCACTTCCACATTATGCAGGTTCTTCGTCACGCGCTGAATCAACTCCACACGTTCTTCCGGAGTAAACAGGCCGGTGTTGATCTTGTCCGAATTGACCATAACACAAACGATCAGTTTGTCAAAGGCTTGTGCCGCGCGCTTGATCACATTCAAGTGACCCAGAGTTACCGGATCGAAGCTGCCGGGGTAGATGGCGATTTTCATGTTTCTTTCACACCTTATGATACAGCGTCACCTTAATTTTGCCATATCGATAATCTCTTCCCTTTTCATAGGGCCCCGCGAGATCAGGCAACTCCTTGTCCAGCGGACTTTCGCAAACTATTATACCATGTTCCGACAAGATGTCAATTGCCGCAATGGTTTCCAAAGCATTTTCCAGCATGGTTTCTTTGTACGGAGGATCCAGAAAAATCAGGTGAAATTTCTCCCGACAGCTGTTCAAAAATGCCTTCCAGTCGCTCTGCACCACCCGGGCGGAATCGGTAAAATTCGTGGTCGCCAAATTCTGCCGAATAATGTTCACAGCGGCCGGCGCCTTATCGACGAAGGTAACATGCTCTGCGCCGCGGGACAGCGCTTCAATGCCCATCTGACCGGTACCGCCGAACAGATCCAGCACCCTTCTTCCCTCGATCTCAAACTGCAGAATGTTGAACACGGACTCCTTCACCTTATCCGTGGTCGGACGGGTGTCCAGGCCGGGCAGTTCTTTCAATCTGCGGCCACGGGCCGAACCGGAAATCACTCTCATTTTAATCCCCCATTCCGCCGCAATACGCGGCACAAATAGAACCAAAATACTCCCCCGGAATGGGGGATTGCTGCCACCATCACCGGTTGCCCAAAGGGCGAGGTGATGGGTTTAAATTCAAATGTAGTGTGATATTTCACACTACTCCTTCTTGAAATAGTCGAACACCGCCTTCGCGGTACGCTTATCCACCACTTCAGCCAGTTGTTCCTCTGTGGCTGCCCTGATGTTCTTGATACTCTTGAAACGCTTCAGCAGATCCGCCCGGCGTTTGGGTCCGACTCCCGGAATGTTGTCCAACGCGGAACCCTTCACCTTTTTGGCGTGCTGTGCACGATTAAACTCGATAGCAAAACGGTGGGTCTCCTCCTGAATGGTACCGATCAGGGCAAACAAAGCCTGATTCTGCTGAATACCGATCTCCCGCCCGTCGGGCGCTGCCAGAGCACGGGTACGGTGGCGGTCGTCTTTGACCATGCCGAACGTCGGAATGAATAACCCCAACTCCCGCAGCGCGTCTTGCGCGGTACGAGCGTGAACACTGCCGCCGTCGATCAGCAGCAGATCCGGCTTTTCGTTCCAGCTTTCATCCCCATTTTTGAAATGGGTGAACCGTCGGGTGATAACCTGCGCCATGGACGCATAGTCATCCGGACCGGTCATATCTTTCAGTTTAAAATGTTTATAATCCCGCTTGCGGGGCTTGCCGTCCACAAATACCGTCATGGACGCCACAATATCGTCAGAGCCCGTATTGGAGATGTCGTAGGCTTCCATGCGCTTGGGAACTGTATCCAGTCCCAACAACTTACCCAGTGCTTCCAGCAGCTTGTTGGTACGCTCCTGCCGCGTGGTAGCGCGCTCCACTTCCTCCGCAGCGTTGGTATTGGCCAGACGGATCAGATCCATCTTGGCGCCGCGCTGGGGCGTGAGCAGATTGACGCGCCGCTCGGCCTGCTCCGACAACATCCGGGTCAGAGGCACCTCATCCTCCAGCTCACAGGGCAGCAAAATCTGCTTGGGAAACTGGTTGCGCGGGGCATAAAACTGCCGCACCAGAGCAGAAACCACTTCAGCCGCGTCCTCTTCCATGGGCGTTTCGATCAGCTCCCAGTCCTTGGCCGCCAGCTCACCGTCCACAAAATGCAGCACAACAAAACAGCTTTTGGCTTCGCCCCGGTGAAACCCTACCACGTCAGTATCTGCCAGACTGCCGGAAAGGACCTTCTGACGCTTGCCGAGCAATTCGATGGCCTTGTAGCGGTCCCGCAGCTCGGCCGCGCGCTCGAAGCGCAAATCTTCCGCCGCCTGCTCCATCTCCGCCAGGATCTCATCTCCCACTTCCCGGAACTTTCCCTCCAGCAGACGGATGGCCTGCTCCATAGCCTCCTGATGTGCCTCCTGCGGCATCTGGGGCCGGCACCAGCCGGCGCACTTGCCCAGATGGAAGTTCAGACAGGGACGTTCTTTTCCGATATCCCTGGGAAACACTTTGTTGCAGGATGCCAGCTTCAGCGCCGAGCGCAGGGCATCCACGATATCCCATGTGGCGCTGCGGCTACCGTAAGGGCCAAAGTAGCGCGCTCCATCATCATGCGCGCGGTTACTCAAGGAAAAACGTGGGTATTCCTCATTCACGCTCAATCGAATGTAGGGATACCCTTTGTCGTCCTTCAGCAGAATATTGTAATGGGGCTTGTGCCGCTTGATCAGGGAGTTTTCCAGCACCAGCGCTTCAAACTCCGAATCGGCAATGATCACGTCAAAGTGGTCGATCTGCGACACCATGGCCCGGGTCTTCTCCGTGTGGGATGCCAGATTGGCAAAATACTGCGAAACCCGGTTCTTCAATGCCTTGGCCTTGCCCACATAAATGACTTCGTTTTTCGAATCCTGCATGATATACACGCCGGGCTTCAGAGGAAGGCTATGTGCTTTTTCTTTCAGTTCGTCAAAGGTCATAGGCTCCTCCTTCCCACTCACAAATCACATTCCCCGTTTTTTCTTTTCCAGAAAACGCTTCTGATACTTCAAATTTGCCATATTGGCCACCCGACGACTGGCCGAGAAATTGCTCAGACCGCCGACCACACCCACAATGGACGTTCCCTGGATGAACTTTGCCACCAGCATGGAGCGCGCCAGCGCCTTGGAGGTTTCACGCATCTGATCGTCCAGATTAAAACTGAGTCGCTCTCCCCGGTCGATACTGCGGCCTACCTGATCGGCCATCAGGCTGTACTCACTGCGCACACTTCCTTTGGCCAGCGCGGCAGAAAGCACCAGAAGGATAAAATAGCGCTCTTGCTGACTGTCATAGCGGAACCCATACCGCAACGCCGTTTGATAGACAGTGCGCAGCAGCAGGGACATTAGTATAGGAATATCGGGAAGCCCAAAACCAAGCAGGCCCAGCACACACCCTTCCAACGTGGCAAGGATGGTAGCCGCCACGCCTCCAAGGCGGGCACTTTTATGAAAGGATTCCACTCGTTTGGCATCCGGATGTTCTTTCAAATAATATTCCCGGATAAACCGGTCTGCCTTCAACTTTTTCTCCGCAATCGTCAGGCGCAGCAGCACGGTCCCCTTTTCGAACAAGACCTGAAATGCCCGATAAAACGCCTCATCCATGGTATTGACCAACATGGGAGGAATCTTGGCTTCAACTTTAGCCATAAGTCCGGTCGAGGGCCGATCATCCTTCTCACAATCTGCAAACAGCATGTCTTCTTTCCGGCAGATTTTATGTAATTGTCGGTCATAGTATCGGCTATCCTTCGCCATACTGTAC
Organism: uncultured Oscillospiraceae bacterium; assembly: GCA_964509595.1. Classification (GTDB taxonomy): domain Bacteria; phylum Bacillota; class Clostridia; order Oscillospirales; family Oscillospiraceae; genus JAJPXI01. The sequence goes on along the minus strand of CAZDXX010000018.1, from coordinate 10,125 downwards.
CTCCATACGAAAAAAGCGCCGCACCTTCCTGGCGCGGCGCTATGATTCGACTTTTACTCAGAGAAATTGGTGGAAATCAAATCAACCAGAGCCTCTACGGCTTCCTTCTCATCAGCGCCGTCAGCAATCAGATTGATGGCGGTGCCCTTCACGATTCCAAGGGAGAGAACACCCAGCAAGCTCTTGGCGTTGACGCGGCGCTCATCCTTTTCCACCCAGATGGAGCTCTTGAATTCATTTGCCTTCTGGATAAAGAAGGTAGCGGGTCTTGCATGCAGACCAACCTGATTATTCACAACAGCTTCTTTCATATACATAAAGCATTTCCCCCACACAATGTGATGACAAAGATTTTTGTGCCTATAGAATAGCAAATTTACGCTCAACCGTCAATGATATTTTGAATAAAAATGTCACAGTTTCCCATAATTCCTTCATTTCAGTTCCACAACGGTTACACCATCTTCACCTTCGCCATACTTTCCGGGCCGGAAGCTCTTCACATACTTGCTTCGCTTGAGATAATCCCGAATGGCTTTGCGCACAGCTCCGGTTCCCTTACCGTGGATGATGGTCACCTGATTCAGCTTGCCCAGCAGCGCGGTATCCAGGAACAATTCAGTTGCAGCCACAGCTTCATCCGTCATCATGCCGCGCAGATCGATTTCAGACGGCGTGGCCATTGTGCGCAGCTTGCGCTCAGAGCGCTGAATGAACTTCTGCGCCTCCTTCTTGGTCTGGACCGATCCTTCGATCACGCGCACTTCCTCTTGCTTGGCGCTGATTTTCAGAATACCGGCCTGCAGCTGGAGCACACCGTCTTTGCTGACGCTGAGCACGGTCGCCTTGGTTCCCATTTTAACCAATTCCACCGTATCGCCCACAACCGCCGGACGGGTGGGCGGCGGCAACTCTTCTTCCTCCAAGGCGCCGATTGCGTTTTGAGCCTCATTCAGCTTATGCTTCAATCCGGAGCGTTGATCGTTCACTTTCTGCCAGTCCGCTTCCTTGGCCTGCTTCTTGCGCATATCATTCAGTTCTTTGAATACTTCATCCGCAGTCTGTCTGGCTTCGTCAATAATGGCACGTGCTTCGGCTTTGGCCTTTTCCACTGCCTTCTCGCGCTCCGCCTCGATTTTCTGACGGTACTCCCGGGCCGTTCTGGTGGACTCCTCCATCTCACGGCGCAGCTTGGCAGCCTTCTCCTTCTCCAGCTCCATGGCCTGACGCTGCACATCCAACTGGGTCAATACATCTTCAAAGCGGACATTTTCCGCGTCCAGTCGGTCGGCAGCTTTCTGGATAATATACTCAGGCAAGCCCAACCGCTGGGAAATGGCAAAGGCATTGGATTTACCGGGGATACCGATCAGCAAGCGGTACGTAGGTGCCAACGTCTCCACGTTGAACTCACAGGAAGCATTCTGAACGCCGGCAGTGGTCATGGCGTATACCTTCAATTCGGCATAGTGGGTGGTGGCGCACACCAGCGCGCCCATTTCACGGGCCGATTCAATGATGGATGCCGCCAGGGCCGCTCCCTCAACGGGGTCGGTACCGGCACCCAACTCGTCGAAAAGAATCAGTGTCTCATGGTCGGTTTCCTCCAGAATGCCCACAATGTTTACCATATGGGACGAGAAGGTGGACAAGTTCTGTGTAATGGACTGTTCGTCACCGATGTCGGCCAGCACACGGGAAAACACCCGCACTGTGGAACCATCATCCGCCGGGATATGCAGGCCGCACTGCGCCATCAAAGTCAGCAGGCCAAAGGTCTTCAATGTGACCGTTTTACCACCGGTGTTGGGGCCGGTGACCACCAGTGTATCAAAATCCTCACCCAACATCAGATCATTGGCCACTGCTTTTTTCGGGTCCAGCAGCGGGTGGCGGGCGCGGCGCAGATACACGCCCTTATCGGACAGCTTTGGCTCCATGCCGCGCATCCGGGAGGACAACTGGGCACGGGCAAAGATACAGTCGATCATGACGATCAGCGTATAATCCTGTGCGATGTCCTCCTTGAACTGCGCACATTCGGCAGAAAGCTCCGCCAGAATACGCTCGATCTCCTTTTCCTCCTTGGCCTCCAGCTCGCGCAGCTCGTTGTTGGCCTTGACCACGCCCATGGGCTCAATGAAGAACGTGCCGCCGGAGCCGGAGACGTCGTGGACCAGACCGGGAATCTCATTTTTATGCTCCGCTTTAACAGGGACCACATAACGACCGGAGCGCTGGGTCACAATGCTTTCCTGCAAATAACGGGACTGATTGGAAGAAATCAGCTTATTCAGAATATCACGTACTTTGGACGCTGTGGCACGCATGTGTCGGCGAATAGATGCCAGCTCGGAACTGGCTGCATCCGCGATCTCATTTTCGCCCACGATGGAAGTGGTGATCTTCTCCTCCAAAAATTTATTGGCGGTCAGCGAAGCAAAAAGATGACTGATCACAGTCTTCTCTTCTTCCTCCAATCCGTAATCCCGGGCGGAGCGTGCGGCGCGCAGGACAGCAGCCACATCCAGCAGTTCCCGGGTATTCAGTGTACCGCCCATATCGGCGCGCTGAAGCGCAGCAGCCACCGGTTTGACCCCCGATATGCTGGGCGAACCTTTGGTCACCAGCATTTTCAATGCTGCACTGGTCTCCTTCAACTGCCGCTGAACTTCGTCGGCATCGGTGCTGGGGCGCAGCGCCAGACAGCGCTCCTTTCCCTCTTCCGTGTGCGCTTGATGGGAGAGCATCTCCAGTACTCGGGGCAGCTCCAGTGTGCGAATTGATTTTTCAAACAAGTCTGTCATATGCGTTACCTCGCAATTGATCTTACCGCTATTTTCTCACAAATAGATACACTTTACAAGTTTTTCTCTGTTTTCGTAAAACAGGTATTGACATCACTCATGTAAGGGATATAACAACATATGAACAATCGTTCATATGAAGGAGTGAACAAATATGTCCGAACAGGAAGAAATCACTTGCTGTGAGTTCATGCATGTCCATGAGGACATTGTAAAAAAGGTCAACGAGCAGATGCCCGATGAGGAAATGCTCTATGCTCTGGCGGAGTTGTTTCGTATTTTTGGTGACTCCACGCGTAGCCGCCGATGTGGTCCCGATGGACGACAAGCCCTCTAAGATCGCCGATGCCATCGCGCGGCGTACCCTGCGCATCGTAAAACAGAACATCACTTTCGCCCTTGGCGTCAAGGGGATCGTGCTGGTGCTGGGTTCCGTTGGCATCGCCTCCATGTGGCTGGCCGTTTTCGCTGACGTAGGCGTGGCCGTCATCGCCATTTTGAACGCTATGCGGGCATGAAACGTTCAAAAGTAAAAAA
>CAZDXX010000018.1:0-6681 GCA_964509595.1 uncultured Oscillospiraceae bacterium | reverse complement strand
GCCGTCATCGCCATTTTGAACGCTATGCGGGCATGAAACGTTCAAAAGTAAAAAATAAGGTTGGATTTTCATGTTAGAAAATCCAACCTTATTTTTTGTTTTCGTCTTACTTCAACAGATCTACGACCTGCCGAATGTTCTTCTTTCCGAAGGTCACCTGTTCATCGTTGATGACCAGGCAGGGGACGCTCATGACGTTGTATTTGTTCTTGATCCATTCAAAGTGGTTGATGTCGTAGACCTCAGCGGTCACGTGAGGGCTTGCCGCGGCGATGCGCTGGACGGCGGTGACCAGTTCAGGGCACATGGTGCAGGACAGGGAGACCAGCACCTTTACGTCCACATGCTTGGAAAGTGCGGCTATATCGGCAGCCACATCGGCATCCATGCTCTGGCCGGGGCCGGCAGCGTTGTACAGGCCCAGCACAAACGAGGTGAACTCATGTCCGCCGGGCACACCGTGGAAGGCCAGACCGGTCTCGGTACCGTCAGCCAGACATACCTTAACGCAGGGCGCCAGATCCGAAGAAGCATTGCGGTCAACCACATCAACAGACAATTTCTCGGTCAACTCTGCCAAAGCGTTCATATAGCCCTCCAGCTCCGCGGACACGGGACGGCTGTCCAGATACAGCTTCAAGACCAACGGCTGGGCCATACGGCCAAAGACGGCGTCCAACTGAGCCTTCATCTCAGGAGTGAACAATTCATCGGAAGAAGATTCCACGGCGGCAGCGGGTGCCTGCTCCACTTTGGGCGCTGCTTCCTCAGCGGCCTTGGGTGCGGGCAGTTCCGGATGCAAGCCGGTCTTTTCCTGCAGAGCAGCAACATACTTTTCAAGCTCAGTCGCAGCCAAAGCGCCGTCACCCACGGCGGTGACCACCTGTCGCAGGGGCTTGACGCACAGGTCACCTGCGGCATACAGGCCCTCTACATTGGTCTTCTGGTTGCAGTCGGTAATGACATACCCCTGCTCATTCAGTTCCACAAGGCCCTTGACCAGCCCAGTGGCAGGCTCGTAACCGGCGAACACGAACACACCGAAATTTTCGCCTTCGGCGGCACGGAACTCGGTGACTTCCCCGGTCTTGGTATTCTTGTAACGGATATAGTCCAGCCCCATCTTGCCGGAGACTTCCTCCACAGAGGTATTGGTCAAGACAGTGATTTTAGGATGATTGCGGGCATGTTCTGCCACAGACTCGGCACAGGAGAAATCATCCTTGCGGATCATAATCGTCACATGACGGGCAAACTTGGTCAGGAACACGGCCTCTTCCGCAGCTGCAAAGCCGCCGCCGATGACGAAGACATCCTTGCCGGTGAAGAACTGACCGTCGCAGGTAGCACAATATGCCACGCCGCGGCCCTTGTACTCTTCTTCCCCCTTGAAACCAACCGCTCTGGGATGGGCACCGGTCGCCAGCAAAACACCAAAGGCATACAGTTCGCCGCGGCTGGTGTGGACGGTCTTAATATCGCCGCCCATGTCCAGACCTTCCACTTCGGCGATCATAAACTCGGCTCCGAAGGTTTCCGCCTGACGGCGCATGGTTTCGGTCAGGTCAATTCCGCTTGTGCTATATACGCCGGGATAGTTGACCACCTCATGGGTGATCGTGATCTGACCGCCAAAACCGGTTTTCTCTACGACTAACACACGATAGCGTGCACGTGCCAGATAAAGGGCGGCGGTGAGCCCTGCGGGCCCACCACCAACCACGATGACATCATACAGTTTATCGGTGCTGAAATTCACAGGGGCGTTCATTACAGCATACCAACCAGGTCCAGGCTGGGTTTCAGGGTCTCAGCGCCGGGCTGCCACTTGGCGGGGCAGACCTCATCGCCGTGCTCATGGACGAACTGGCAAGCCTGGACCTTGCGGAACAGCTCGTCGGCGTTGCGGCCTACGTTACCGGCGGACACTTCGTAACCCACGATCTTGCCTTCGGGGTTGATGATGAAGGTGCCGCGCTCAGCCTGGCCGGCGTCCTCGATCAGGACTTCGAAGTCCTTGGAGATGGCGTGGGTGGGGTCAGCCAGCATGGGGTAGTTGATCTTCTTGATGCGGTCGGATGCATCGTGCCATGCCTTGTGGACGAAGTGGGAGTCGGTGGACACGGAGTAGATCTCGCAGTTCAGAGCCTTGAACTCCTCGTACTTGTTGGCCAGATCTTCCAGCTCGGTGGGGCAGATGAAGGTGAAGTCTGCGGGATAGAAGAAGAATACGCTCCACTTGCCGAGAATGTCGTCCTTGGTCACGGTCTTGAACTCGTTGTTGTGATAAGCCTGAGCGGTAAAGCCAGCAATTTCCTTATTGATCATCGACATAAAATTTTCTCCTTTTCATTTATATTTTTTATTATTTGTTTATTTGTTTCATTTACTCAGGCAGCTATCTCGCTGCCTTTGTTTTTGCTGTGGTTTCTTGTTCTGGCATTATAGTACCATATGTTTTTCTTCTTGTCAATAATAATTCTTATTATTTTTAATATTTTTTTGAAAAAGTTTCCTTAACACAAAAGGACCTGTCGCAGTCTGCGGCAGATCCTTTCTCTTAAAGTCGTATTTGCTTGTAAAAATCCAACGTTTTAAACCCTCGTTCCAGCTGAGTCAGCAGGAACGCCTCGGCGGCATCGCCCAGCAAGCGCAGGCTCTCTTCGTCCGTTTGGAAGGAAAACAATCGCTTGGGGTCGCCGTAAACGATATATCGCAAAGCGGCCAGCGCTCCCCGGGACAATGGCATGGAGATTCCCTCCCCCACTTCCCCGCGGCATGCAGAACAATGAAGCACTCCTTCCGACAAATTCAAACAGGGCTTTTCCGGCTCCGGAACACCGCACACACCGCAGGCGTCGGCCAGCGGCGCATAACCTGCCACGCAAAGAAGGCGCAGCTCAAAGGCTGCCTTCACCAACGGCAACGGCTTATTCAGCGTATCCAAGGCGTAAAGCGAATTTAGCAGCAGGGACAGCATCTCCGGTTCCGGAGTTCCCTCTTCTGCCACCGCTTCTACCACCTCGGCAAAATAGGACCCAAGCGCCAGCTTCTCCAGATCCTCCCGCACATGGCGGAACAAGGCAACAGTAGACCCTTCGTTCAGGGTATAATAATCCTTGTATTCGAACAACGTCATGTCCGAATAGGCCAGCAGCTGGGACGGCGCAGCCAACGCACTGCCCTTGCGGCGGCAGCCCCGGGCTTTTACCGTACGCTTGCCGCCCTCTTCGGTCAGAACGGTCAGGATCTTATCCGCCTCTTTATAATTTGTTTCACGCAGGACGATGCCTTTTGTCACGATATGCATAACGTCACCTATGTAAAGGGACGATCACGTCCCCATTATTTTGCGGTATAGCAGGTAGGCCTCCGGCAGGCCGGTTCGCAAGAACAAATTCCACAAGAATTCAGCGGTCATAGACAAGCCCTCCTTGTCTATAGGGTTGCCCACGACCGCCGCATTATAGCCGGAAATGTTTACTCGTCTTTAAAGCCAAAATTCTTAATCAAATTGATATTGTCGCGCCAATTCCCCCATGGGATCACAATCCCATGGGGACCCCGGTTTTATTTTTCATCCTCGGGCGAAATGAATTCGCCCTGCGGAAATGCTTCGCATTTACGCCGCATTTGCGGCGGTTCGCATCCGCTCACGGAAAACTGGCGTATTAACCTTTTCAATTAATTAACTTACTCATCCTTAAAGCCGAAATTCTTGATCAAATTGATATTGTCACGCCAATTCTCCTTGACCTTGACCCAAGTCTCTAGATAAACCTTGGTGCCCATAAAGTTCTCCACATCCTGACGAGCCAAAGAGGAGATTTTCTTCAGCATGGCGCCCTTCTTGCCGATGATGATACCCTTATGGGAATCCTTCTCACAGTAGATGGTGGCATGCATGTCGATGATGCCGTCCTCACGCTCGCTCCACTTGGTGATCTCCACGGCGGTACCGTGAGGGATCTCCTTGTCCAGGCAGAGCAGCAGCTTTTCACGCACGATCTCGGCGGCCACCTGACGTTCGGGCTGGTCCGAGGTCATATCCTCCGGGAACAGCTGGGGACCTTCCGGCAGATAGGCTTCCAGTACGTCCAACAGTTCATCCAGTCCCTCTTCGTCCTTGGCAGAGATGGGCACGACGGCATTCCAGTCGTGAGCCTCGCTGTACAAAGCAATGACGGCCAGCAAGTCTTCCTTCTTCACCGTGTCGATCTTATTGATGACCAACACACCGGGGCAGCCCAAAGCCTTGATGCGGCCGATCAGTTCTTCCTCAGGGCCACCGATGTTGGCAATGGGTTCCACCACCAGAACGATGGCATCCACATCGGCCACGCTTTGACGTACCACATTGACCATGTAGTCGCCCAAACGGGTGCGGGCCTTGTGCAGACCGGGGGTATCCAGCAGCACGAACTGGCTCTCGCCGCGGGTCACCACACCGGTGATGCGGTTACGGGTGGTCTGGGGCTTGTTGGTGACGATGGCCACCTTGTCGCCCACCAGAGCATTGGTCAGAGTGGACTTGCCCACATTGGGACGGCCCACGATGGAGATAATACCACTTTTTTTGATTTCCATAGATGATCCTCAACTTTCTTCTATTACGGCATTGAGCTTATTTGCCGTTTGAAACACGTTCGTTCTTCTCCTCCGGCACCAGTTTCATGATGCCGTTGGACACCCAGTCAATCACCTGTGCCATAATGCCGGAAATGATCAAATTGATCAGTACCATAACGGGTAGGAGACAGATGCGCAGCGCCACGGTGGGAACCAGCCGGCACAAAACCGGGTAAATCAAAATATCTGTCACATAGGAGATCAGATGGATGGGCAGCGTGATCTTTGCGATTCGATTGACACACCATTTGACCGGTGCAGGAGTACGGCTCCCGTCAAACTGCTGCAGGCAGGAGAACAGACAAACCGACTGCAGCAGCGTGGGCAGACTTGCACGATAATTATAATCCCAGCTGTAAAACACTTCGCCGGGCCGCATAATTTGATGCTGCACATAGTATGCCATACCGACCAGTGCCGCAATTCCGATCCACCCAAGGAACAGCCAGCGCCGCTTTGCCTGGATGGGATGCTCCCTCAGCCAAGCGCCCAGGAAATAATAGGTCAGGGGATAAATGCCTGTCCACCATTCCGGCAGGATCTGATAGATCTGATTAACCAGTGTGGGCAATGCCGTCATGGCGGCCAATGTGATCACCAACACCTTTTTCTTTCGGTCATCCAAGGCTCCCCAGCCGGCATTCAGGAAGGGCATGATCAAAAACAACCCGATGTACATTTCCACATACCAGCCGTACGGCGCGGCACTGAACTCCAAAATACGCCGGAAAACTCCGAGGAAAGAAACCCCTTCCCCCAACCAGAACTTCCGAACCAGAACACACACGATGGATGCCAGCAGGTAAACCAGAAGCACCGGCAGAAGCTTGCGGTAATAGCCTTTGCTCCAACGGCGGTTGATGCACAAAAAGCCCGTCAAGATCAGGAACAGGGGCACTGCGCTGATAAATGCCATGCGCAGGATCATACCAACTGCCATAGAGATTCCCTGAAGCGGTTGATCGTAAAATCCGTTATACAAAAAAGAGTGCACCGCCAGCACAAAACAAATTGCCACGGTACGTGCCAGGTCGATTCCGTATGTTCTCTGTTTACTCATATCAGCCTCTGGTAATATTTAACGACTCCAAAATGACTTCTTCCCTCTCTCGCATCTGGGCTTTCATAGGGCCTTCGTCCATGTGATCATAACCCAGCAGATGAAGCACCGAATGGACGGCCAGATAGGACAGCTCCCGCTCCAGAGAGTGACCGTATTCCTCTGCCTGTGCAGCACAGCGCTCCAACGAAATAACCATGTCACCCAACGGCACCAGCGCGGTGTCCGGGTCCGCCCAATCTTCCTCAGGCTTGTCCCCCGGCTGCAGATCAAACATGGGGAACGACAGCACATCGGTGGGGCGATCCACATCTCTCTGCTCCAGATTAATGGCGTGAATCTCCTCATCATTGGTAATGAGGACATTCACCTCGCAGGGCACATCCACCTCTTCTGCGTCCAGCGCAGCGCAAATCACCTTGAGCAAAAGCTCAAGATACTCCTCGCCGCCTTCTACCTCGGCTTCCAAATTGATTTCATGCTGCACCATGGTTATCTCCGCCTTCCGTAATTCTGCTTGGCACCGGGCTTGTCCGAAGAAGCCTTGCGGCTCTCCTCATATTTATCAAAGGCCTTAACGATATCACGTACCAGCTTGTGGCGCACCACGTCCCGGTTGGACAGGCGCACCACGGCGATGTCATCAATGCCGGAGAGCAGCTGCGCACAGGTTTCCAGCCCGGAATCGCTCTGGCGCGGCAGGTCGATCTGGGTCACGTCACCGGTCAGCACCAGCTTGGAGCCCTCGCCCAGACGGGTCAGGGCCATCTTCAGCGTGGACAGGGACGCGTTCTGGGACTCGTCGATAATGATCAGGGAGTTATTCAGCGTGCGGCCGCGCATATAGGCCAGCGGCGCGATCTCAATGGTACGGTTCTCCATATACCGCTGCACACGGTCGTGGCCCAGAATCTCGTCCAGCGCGTCATACAGGGGGCGCAGGTAGGGGTCGACCTTGTTCTGCAGATCACCGGGCAGGAATCCCAGACGCT
>CAZDXX010000017.1:0-17089 GCA_964509595.1 uncultured Oscillospiraceae bacterium | reverse complement strand
GGGACAGAGCGCCGTCCGGGAGGGGGAGCTTCTTTCTGTTCGGTTTCAGCGGCCAACTCGGGAGAGAAGACTACCTGGTGGTGGTTAATGCCGCGTGCACGCAGCTCCTTGCGGATGATGCGGGCCAGGGGGCAGCCGGAGGTCTTGGAGATGTCAGCGATCTGGAATTGGGTGGCATCCAGCTTATTGCCGGTGCCCAAGGCGGAGATGATGGGAATATTTTCCTTAATGGAAGTCTCAATCAGATCCAGCTTGCAGGAGACCAGGTCAATGGCATCCACCACATAGTCGTAGTCAGCGGGGAAGAAGTCGTCCCGACCCTCGGCGCTGTAGCGATAACATTTGGGGTTGCATTTGCACATGGGGTTGATGTCCCTCACACGCACAGACATGGCAATGGCCTTAGGTTGGCCAATGGAAGAATGAGTGGCTTGGGACTGGCGGTTAATATTGGTGGGGCTGACCATGTCATCGTCCACCAAAGTCAGCTCGCCGACGCCGGCACGAGCTAACGCCTCGGCACACCAACTGCCAACACCGCCCAAGCCGAATACAGCCACGTGAGAGGAAGATAGCTTTTTCATGGCATCCTCTCCCAAAAGCATCTCAGTACGCAAAAATTGATCATTCATAGTGGTTCCTCCGTTTAAAATAACGCCCCTGCGGCTATCGCAGGGGCGTTATAACAGTTGCGGTTAAGTTAATCGATGATAGAGTCCAGCTTATCGGTGCGGACAATTTCAAGGGAGTTCTTCACATTGTTATTCCAAACACCGGAGCGTGCGCTAACCTTCCAGACGGGTTCATCCTTGCTGACGAAGTAGATGATGTGCCAACCCTGAGTGGTGGACTCGGTGTTCTTAACCAGACCGGTATCGCCACTCTGACGTGCGTCATCGAAAATCCAATCATTGAAGGTTTCGATCATGTAGCCGTTGTAGACATTCTCATAGAGACCGCCGGTGGTGACAGAAGCAGTGTCAGCAGAATTTTCTGCAACCAAAGCTGCGAAAGATTCCTCGGTTGCGTCACCGGCTTTCCACTGGTCCAGCAGAGCCTGGGCCTTCTGCTCGGCAACGGCAAAGGCCTCATCGGTGGGATCCTCAGTGGATTCGTCCACATCCTCGGTAGCAGGATCATCTTCATTCTCGGCTTCAATGAGAATGTGGCGCACATTTACGGTGGGAGTTTCATCGCGATAGCGCTCGCCGAAAACAACTACATAGTAGCTGGTGCCTGTGGTGCCCTCCAGAACAGTAGCATCGCCGGGCTGACGTTCGGCATCGACCAGCCAGTCAAAGTAGAAGGAACTTACATTGACCAGCGTACCGGTGGCTTCCGTGTAATCATCGTTGCCCTTGACTGCATCGAGGTTGCCCTCAACTTCGGCCAAAGCGGTATCAGCAGCGGACAGAGCAGCAGCCAGAGCAGCAGCTTCCTGTTCCTCGGTAGGTTCCACAGTGTTGCCATCTTCATCTGTGGTTTCTGCGACAGTGCCATCAAACTGACGCCAGTAGTAGGTGACAGTGTCCAGCGTGTCCTTGTTTTCCTGATAATATGCGTCCAGCTCTTCGTCGGTGTAGTCAGCCAAGGTGTCAAAGTAGGCGTCATAGAACTCGTCAGCCAGATAAGCATTCTCAAGGCAGGTACGGTACTTGCCTTCGCTCATACTTTTGCCGTAAACCATCTGCAGATATGAAGTACGAGTCAAGTCAGCACCATAGTAGGACAGGTAAGAATCCAGAGTGTCGTCCAAAGATTCCATTTCGGCTTTGACCGAGGCCTTACCGGACTCGGACAAGGTATAACCAGCTTCTTTGGCAGCAGTGAGCAAAATCTGCTCCTCGCCCAAAGTTTTGAGCGCGTTGTCCATGAAATATTCATGGTAAGTCTGGCCAACGTAATCTTCAACAATTCCGAATTCAGAAGCTGCTTCTGCAGTGATGACCTGCTCTTTGGGAGGTACCGAAGTATCATAAGGGCCGGCAATGCCATAGCTGCTGTAGAGGTTAGCGGAGTACATGACGCTGTTGTTGTAGTAATAATAGGCGACCTGAGCTGCGGTGACCTTTTCGCCGTTGATTTCAGCGACCTTGGTGTTGCGCTGAACGATACCAGTGTTCCAGATCAGCAGGATGGCGACCAGAATGACAATAACTACGCCAATGATGGAGTAGATCAGAGTATTGCGCTTGCGCTGAGCCTCCTTTGCCTGTTCTTCCTGAGCACGGGAAGAGATAATGGGTTCTTCAGCGGCTTTACGCTCTTGCTTTTTGCGGGATGAGCTCATGTTGGTTCAGTCCTCTCGTGTGTTTTCAATAATCTAAAATGATTTCATTCCGACATATTATACAAGAAAAGCATATCCCTTGCAAGTATAAAAAAAGGAATTCACAAATTGTTTATGGAATGTTCAGCTAATCTTTAAGCACTGTTTCAGAATATGCGATAAAATAAGAAACGGAAACACCCTTTTCGGATGTTTCCGTCATGTAACCCCGCCTTGGCCGTGTAGATCCATTAAAAACCTGCACAAAATGGCAGGTGGGTCGCCTCCATGCCGCTTTACTGCTTCCAACATCCAACACCTTGCGAAAAGGTGCCGGGAGGCCTGCAAGCCACGCCATGAGGGGGCGTCCCGTTTAAGAGATGTGGGTTTTAATAAAATCTATCACGCACCAGGCAGGAAACCGGTTGAGGTAATTGTTTATTCGTCTTCTTCGTCTTCGTCGAAGAGAATTTCCATAAACTGCTCATAGACAGTCATAAGTTCATCTTCGTCATCGATCGTGGACAGCAGTTCCTCGCCGTTTTCTGAAATGACTTTCAGAATAATCAGGCCGTACTCTTCATCGTCCACCGGTTCCTCTTCAGCATCGGCAAACTGGGCGGGGAAGAAGGCCATGTACGTGGTTCCGTTTACCTCCAATGTATCCAGATGTTCCAGTTCAATATCGTTGCCTTCATCATCGGTGACGGTGACAAAAGTGGGGCCGAATTCTTCGCTCATTCCGACACGTCCTTTCTAGTTTCTTTGAGAATATTGTACCCTTACGTCCTCAAAAAAGCAACCCCGGTACAAGCCAAATTTTCAAAGAAAAGGAAAAAAATGGAAAGCATAGCTTTATAGGGTGGACAAAAGGTCATGTTGCTGGTATAATAATAAGGTTAAAAGGGGTAATGTGCCCAGTCAAACGATGTATTGCACTCTTTTTCGGAGGTGTTTTTTTGGCTACAACCAATAATAGCAGTGCTTCTTCCGCGCCTCGTCCCCGCAGGCGCCGAAAACCGCTGGCGCTGCGGCTTATCGGGGGATTATTCAAAATACTTGGCACTCTGATTTTGATTGGTGTCTGCACTTGTGCTATCATGGCTTGTTTTGCCGTGGTTTATGTACAGACGATCATCGTGCCTCAGGCTGAACAGGTGATTGAATCTTTTGAGATGTTTGACGTAAGCCAGAGCTCTGTTATGTACTATACGGACAGTGAATCCGGTGCGCTGGTAGAAATGCTGACTTTGAGTGGTTCTGAAGATCGCGATTGGGTTAAGTATGAAGATATTCCCAAGAATTTGATCAATGCGACAATTGCGATTGAAGATAAACGTTTTTACAGCCACCAAGGCGTGGACTGGAAGCGTACTGCTGCCGGTGTTGTCTATATGTTTACCGGGCAGGACATTCAGGGCGGCTCCACGATTACGCAGCAGTTGATCAAAAACATGACGCAGTATGACGATGTTACGGTAAAACGTAAGATTTTGGAGATTTTTACGGCACTGGAGTTTGAGAAGACCCACTCCAAAGAAGAAATTCTGGAATGGTATCTGAACTATATTTACTTGGGTGACCGATGCTATGGTGTATCTTCGGCAGCCTTGAACTATTTCGGTAAGGAACTGCAGGACCTGACATTGTCAGAATGTGCATCTTTGATTTCCATTACGAATAACCCATCGGTCTATAATCCCTATCGATATCCGGAAAATAACTTATATCGCCGCAATCTGACATTGGATTTGATGGCTGATGAGGAACAAGGATTCATTACTCAGGAAGAGTGCGATGCAGCTAAAGCTGAGGGGTTGAATCTGAGGCGTGAGACTGGTACCAATCGTGAGCAGGAAATCTATACTTGGTATGAAGATCAGGTCATTGATGAAGTAATCGAAGATTTGATGGATAAGTATGACATTACCAAGGAATATGCAAGTAATTTGATTTATTACGGCGGTCTTCACATCGAAACTTGTTTTGACCCGGATGTTCAGGCTTATGTGGACGCAATTTATAATGATCGCACTGTTCTGGAATTAGACTCGAAAACCGGACAGAAAATCCAGTCCGGTATTACAGTTATTGATAACAGTACCGGAAATGTAGTGGCCATTGCCGGCGGCATCGGCGAAAAGGAAGAAAACCGTGCCTGGAGCCGTGCTTCCGACACCATTCGTCCGCCTGGATCGTCTATCAAGCCGTTGGCAGTATATGCGCCTGCATTGGACATGGGATTGATCAGCCCTGCTACAGTCTTTGACGATGTACCGGTTCTGCTGTTGGATGAAAATGGTGTTGAAATTCCAACAACTGATACTGAAACGACAGGCAGTTCCTGGCCTAAGAACTCCTATAATTATTTTAAGGGGTTGACTACTGTTTTTGAAGCAGTGGAAGATTCGGTGAATACGATCGCAGTTAATGTCCTGCGTAATTTGGTTACTCCCGAGCTTTCATATCAGTTCTTAGAGGAACGCTTTGGTATTTCCAGTTTGGAACCCGGACGCTGGGTCAATGATGTATATAAAACAGACTTGACATTGGCCTCTTTGGCACTGGGTGGTTTGACTGATGGTGTGTCGACCTATGATATGGCTGCTGCTTATGCGACCTTTGCCAACAACGGTATGTATACGAAGCCGCGCACATACACACGCGTGGTGGCAGTGGACATTGATGGCAACGAAACGGTCTTGCTGGAGAATAACTCTACCGGCGTGGCGGTGCTGCAGGAAAGCACGGTGTATTATATGAACACCATGCTGGAAAATGTTATTGATGCGGGTACCGGTACGGCTGCCGCGTTTGATGGCATGACCATTGCGGGTAAGACTGGTACCACCACCTCCAATAACGATAAGTGGTTTGTGGGCTATTCGCCCTACTATACGGCTGCTGTCTGGGTAGGTTATGACAAGCAGGAGAAGATTGACTCGAGCAAGTATCTGGCTGCTGAACTATGGAAAAAGGTTATGGAACCTCTGCATGAAGGCTTGGAAGATATTGGCTTCCAAGAGACAACTGACCTGGTTACCGTGACCATTTGCAAGGACAGCGGCCTGATCGCGACC
This sequence comes from uncultured Oscillospiraceae bacterium, assembly GCA_964509595.1. Lineage (GTDB taxonomy): Bacteria > Bacillota > Clostridia > Oscillospirales > Oscillospiraceae > JAJPXI01. Next base: position 11,740 of record CAZDXX010000017.1, on the reverse strand, counting down.
GAAACATGCAGTGCAGATCCACGTGGTAGTCGTACTATGAAAATGTCCTTTGTAAAAGGGGACCAGCCTGTGGAGTACTGTACCACTCATGTGGCTGTAGAGGTTTGTACCGAGTCTACGGCGATCTTGCGGTATGACGGGATAGAGAGCGGTGTATATCACCTTGCTGGTGAGTATTGCCCGGAGGGAAGCAGAAAAGTCATTGGCCTTTTGGATCACGAGCGTATCCGTGTACTTGATACTGTCTCAACTCGCGATGATGTCTATCTGAAGAGCTATCTCGATACACTGGGGATTACGGATGATCCGTTGACAACTGTTGAAAACGGCGGTCTGTGTGATGTGCACACAAAGGCACCCTATGATCCCACGTTGTTCGATCCGGACAATTATCTTACCTGGCCGTTTGATAATCCTGATTACCCTGATTTTAATATTATGGATCAAACGACCTGGCCGAATTACGTGCCTCCCTTTGACCCGAATATTCCCAGTACTTGGCCGACCAATGATCCAAACTTTAATATTGAAGACGAATCGACCTGGCCGGAGAACGGGCAGACATCCAATCCGTGGCAGGATGAGACGGAGGAGGACATTTCCAAGGAAGATGACGACGAGGGCGGTTTTTCCTTCGTGGATTGGTTTACTAATTGGTTCGGTTAATTTTACCCCTGTAAAGAGCGGTGCAGAATGGAAATTCTGTACCGCTCCCTTTTTGTTTGGGTGGAAGCGGAAGGGATTCCTGTGTATTCTGACAAGAAATGGGTTTGATGGAGAAAAAAATTGTACCAATCTGCAGGCCATTTTTTGTTGCACGAGGGGGGATATTTGTGATAAACTGAATTTCAGTCGTGAACAAATGATTTTGGCTTGAGGACATTTGGGGGGTGACGCATATCATGAGGAAAATGCCAAAATATTTTATCGTGGAGGCGGAAGCACTGCCCGAGATCTTTCTGAAGGTGAGTCAAGCGAAAGTATTACTGGAAACCGGCGAAGCAACTACGGTCAACCAAGCAACTACAGCAGTGGGAATCAGCCGCAGCGCTTTTTACAAGTATAAAGACACGGTGCGCCCCTTCAACGATATGAAGAGCGGTCGAATCGTGACCTTTCAATTTTCGCTGCGAGATGAACCGGGAATGTTGTCTCAAGTTTTAAATATTTTTGCTGAAACAGGTGGAAATATATTAACGATCAATCAGGGACTTCCGGTCAACAACTGTGCCATGGCTACAATTGCGGCGGAAACATCCGGCCTTCGTCTGAGTTTGGAAGAGCTGTTGGCTCGCGCAGCGGATGTCCCCGGAGTGATTCGATGTGAGATTCTGGCCGGCTGAGTCGACTGGACATATTTTTACGAGGTGAAGTTTTATGGTAAAAGTAGCAATTCTGGGTTTTGGAACTGTGGGTTCCGGTGTTGCAGAGGTGTTGACAAAAAATAATGACTCTATTGCACGCAGAACCAATGACTTAATCCAGCTGAAATATATTTTGGATGTACGTGAATTTCCTGACAGCCCCTTTGCCGACAAGTTTGTAAAGGACTTTTCGGAGATTGAGAACGATCCCGAGGTGGATATCGTTGTGGAAACGATTGGCGGCGCTACAATTGCCAAGGAGTTTACGGAGCGAGCATTGAAGGCTGGCAAGAGCGTGGTTACGTCCAATAAAGAGTTGGTGGCTCGATATGGATATGATTTGCTGCAGCTTGCAAAAGAGAAAAAGGTCAGCTATCTGTTTGAAGCCAGCGTAGGCGGCGGTATTCCTATTATCCGTCCCTTAAACCAGTGCCTTGCTGCCAACGAGTTGCAGGAAATCTACGGTATTTTGAATGGTACTACCAACTACATTCTGACCCGAATGATTAAGGCTGGCCTGCCCTTTGAGGTTGCTTTGAAAGAGGCTCAGGACAACGGCTATGCCGAGCGTGATCCCTCTGCTGATATTGAGGGTCATGATGCATGTAGAAAGATTTGCATTTTGTCCGCCATTGCATTTGGACGTCATGTCTATCCTGAGCAGGTTCCCACGGAGGGTATCACCAAGGTTACTCTGGCTGATGTGGATTATGCGGATGCAGCCGGAAAGAAAATTAAACTTTTGGGCCGTGCCATCAAGAATGAAGACGGTACTATCACCGCATATGTGGCACCCCATTTGGTCGATCATTCCGATCCGCTGGCAGGTGTGGAAGATGTGTTCAACGCAATTACCGTCAGAGGTGACGCGGTTGGTGATGTCATGTTCTATGGTCGTGGCGCCGGCAAGCTGCCGACCGCATCGGCTGTTGTGGCCGATGTAATTGATGCCGCTAAGCATATCAATACCAAAAAGTATTTGGATTGGACTGCTGGTGGTGATGATGTGTGCACGCCCCCTGACGCATTGAAGTCTGGCTGGTATGTCCGAGCAAACGGCACGAGTGAGATTGTTAAGGCGGCCTTTGAGGATGTGAATTTCCTGGCGCGTCACGGTGGTACTGAAAATGAAATTGCATTCCTGACTGGCGAGATGACTCGTGCTGAGCTGGAAGGAAAGCTGGAGGGTATTGAAGCATTGTCCGTTTTGCGTGTTTTGAATTAAGTGGACAGAATAAACACTCATGCATAGGATGTAATAGACTTTAACACCTCGATATGAGCAGGAGGTAACGAATATATGGCACTGATTGTACAAAAATTTGGCGGAAGTTCCGTTGCGGATGCTGATCGCATCCGCAATGTAGCACGCATTATTACCGAAACCTATCGCAAGGGGAACCAGGTTGTGGCAGTTCTTTCTGCACAGGGCGACACCACGGATGATTTGATTGCCAAGGCGGAGGAAATCAATCCCAATGCATCCAAACGAGAGATGGATATGTTGCTGTCCACCGGTGAGCAGATTTCCTGTTCCCTGTGCGCTATGGCGATTGAAGCCATGGGTTATCCAGTGATTTCCCTGACCGGCTGGCAGGCGGGTATGCAGACCAACTCCACTTACAGCAATGCCCGTATCAAGCGTGTCAACGCAGAGCGTATTCATGCAGAGCTGGATAAGAAAGCGATTGTGATCGTGACTGGTTTCCAGGGCATTAATAAGTACGATGATATTACTACTTTGGGTCGCGGTGGATCCGACACATCTGCAGTGGCACTGGCTGCGGTACTGCACGCTGATCTTTGCCAGATCTATACCGATGTGGACGGCGTCTATACGGCTGATCCGCGTTACGTTAAGGGTGCGAAGAAGTTGGATGAGATCACCTTTGACGAAATGCTGGAACTGGCGTCTTTGGGGGCTCAGGTGCTCCACAATCGTTCGGTGGAAATGGCAAAGCGTTACAATGTTTGTCTGGAGGTTATCTCCAGTTTCTCCGGAAATCCCGGCACAAAAGTCAAGGAGGTTGTCAAAAATATGGAAAAAACCCATGTCAGCGGTGTAGCAAAGGATAAAAATGTGGCTCGCCTGGCCTTGGTTGGCCTAGCTCATGAGCCAGGTACTGCTTTTAAGATTTTCTCTCTGCTTGCAAAAAAGGGTATCAACGTTGATATCATCCTGCAGTCCATTGGCCGTAATGATACCAAGGATATTTCCTTTACTGTACATAAAGAAGACATGGCTGCAGCCAAGGCCATTCTGGAAGAGCACCGCGATTCCATCAAGTTTGATCATATTGATGTTAATGACAACATTGCCAAGGTGTCTATTGTGGGTGCCGGCATGATCAACAACCCCGGCGTGGCTGCACTGATGTTTGAGGCTTTGTACAATGCTGGTATTAATATTAACATGATTTCCACTAGTGAGATTAAGGTCTCTGTCCTTGTGGATGTCTGTGATGCAGATCGCGCTGTTCAGGCAATTCATGATCGTTTCTTTACTGAGTTTGGCAGCGGCAAGTAACTCGCGGATACATGTAGATACATTTAGAAAATCTCCGTAACATAAGATGTTACGGAGGTTTTCTTTTTGAGGGGAGGTTAGAGTTGTGAAGTGGCAAGTCACCGAGCAGGGATCACAAGCCATCATTGAAGTATGGCGGGAGAACAATGGCGTGGGTCTGTTCAAGGCATATATCAAGGGACCAACAGGACGGTTTCAATTGGGAACGCTTATTCCGGAAGGAGGGGGGCTGCACTTGCGCCGAACTCTTTCGGTGGATACCTTGAAACGCCAGGGTGTCTGGCCAATTCAAAAAATAGAGGAAGAGTTGGTTTACTCGTTTCATGAACAGTCCGGACATATTGATTGGAAGGATGAGGTCCTTCGTCGGTGCGCTCGCCGACTGCCGCAGCATACGGTGAACCGAAATGGAGAAATTATTTCTTTTGAATTTCGCTTTGACCCTCGTTCGGCCTTTCCATTTGTTCCGATTTTTTGTTTTGCACAGGTGGAGAATGGTCGATTGATTTTCTCTTTTTATAAGGACGGAACGCCGTATATTTTCCAGAAGAAAGGAAATGATAGGAAGGAGACCAACGAACAAAGGAGGGGACAAGATGGCAAATCTGACTACCAAGGAGCTCAGTGCACTGGAGGATCAGTTGGGGTTTGAGAAGGTCATGTGCTGTAAATATCAGGATGCGATGCAGCAGTGCAGCGATCAGGAGTTGAAAAACAGTTATCAGCAATACTCCAACCAGCACAAACAGAATTACGAGAATCTGCTGAATTTTCTAAAGTAAAGGAGCGATGAGCATGACCGAGCAGGAAGTTCTCAGCGATTTGCTGATGGGCGAAAAAAAGATGAGTGCAAACTATGATACCTACGCATCCGAGTGTGTCAATACTCAGCTGCGTGATCAGTTCCTACAGATTTTCAACCAGAGTCATAAGACTCAAACCGAATTATTTAACCAGGCCAAGAGCAAAGGCTGGTATCAGGTTGAGCAGGCTCCTGCCAGCAAAGTGGACACTGCTTATCAGAAGTTTTCTAATTCCAAGCCTCAGGCATAAAGAGAGCCCCTCCGCAGCTGCGGAGGGGCTTTACAGATGCACGATTAAATGAAGAAGCTACCGTGGTACCAAGAAATCAGCAGCACGTTTGCCAGAATGGCGAAGGGTTGAGCGACACCGTAACCCAAGACAGGCTCCTCATGGCCCATAGTGCTGACTGCAGCACCCAGGCCAGTGGCAGAGGTGCAGCCACCACAGATAGCACCGGACAGGCGATCCCACCGGATTTTCATTAAGCGGCCGACCAAAACGGCGACAAGAATGGCGACAATTTCGACGATGGCAGCCATGATAGCAATCACCAGACCAGAGCCGGAGAATGCATGAACAACATCATAGCCGTACTGCATACCGACAACGGACATAAAGAAAATCTGAGAGAACTCGCGCATGAAGGCCAGAACCTTGGGGTTGGTAGTCATGTCGATAGGACCAATTTTGGGGATATTGCTGAACACTAGAGCGCTGATCAGAACACCGCCGACAGGGCTTAGAGTAAAGTTGACATCGCCCAGAGGAATCTTGATGCTGCCCAGAGCAATACCGAAGAAGAAGACAATGCCGTAGACGATAGCGTCAAAGAACAGAGGCTTTTCCTTAACGTTGCTGTTCGCCTGTTTTTTGGTAGCGGTCTCAGCTGTAATCATTACTTCGCCTGCGCGCTGCTTTTTAGTCAAAGCGGCAAAGATAGACATAGCGATGATGATAACCAGAGTACCAACAGGGAAGCTAATGGCATAACCCAGACTAATGTTGGCCTTTGCCTTGCCTTTAAAGGCAGCGATCTGGCCTTCGTTTAGCTCAACAGTAGGTGTGGTGTCCTCAGCGCCGATCATTTCCAGAACAGCGGTCTTCTCCTCGTCTGACAACTCAACATAGCGTTCAACGACATCGTCCATGCCACCGACAACGGACATGGAGTTGCCATAAGCTGCGGTGTTGGTCATAGCGCCGGAGTACATACCGGAAATCTGATAGCCATTATAGTCATCGCCCATCAGAGATGGAGCAACCTTCAGGCAACCCCAGGTCAGAGCCATAGAAACCACAGGAATCAAAACGCCGATGACGATCAGCTTCAGACCGTGACGGTTCAAAACGGTTTTGATTTTACCACCTACACTCAAGCCGATGGAGCAGATGAACAGCAGCAGGAAGAATGTCATGAATGAGTCGGACACAAGGGTGACTTCACCAGTGGATGCATCGACTAGGGAAGTAAACAGATTAGGGTTCTGGTTGCTCTTTACAATGGCGGTCATTGCCCAGCCCACAAAGATACCGGAAAAAATACCGGCAGCGCTGCCCAGACTGAAACCCTTGACCTTGATATTACCGATGGCTGCACCGATGGCTGCGGCAATCAGCAGAAGCAGGTACTGGTTTGAGAACATGTCAGAGAGAAACTTCATCATAAACACACACTCCTAAAATTGATGTTTTGATCAACTGAAGGCAAAAAAATAACCTGTCCCTGCGTAAAATGCAGCAGGACAGATTGGACAGTGTATATTCACTTGTCTGGAACATCGTACACGGAAACGAGGGGAACACAGGGATCTCTAGGGACAGGATCGGTGCGGTTTCTTGGCTCGTGGAATCGGTCGCGCCGGCATCAAACACAAGGTTTAAGCATTCAGTTTTGTCAAAAAATGACTTTCCAAGTATATTGCAAATCCTAAAAAGAGTCAATGTATTGTCGCATTTTTAACAAGAAATTTGTTTGGAGTGTAAAAAGAAGATAGTATAAATTGGCCAAAACGCCGAAAAGGGGCCGGAAAGTGTCTCCGACCCCCTTTTTCTTCAAAGAAAACTATCGGCTGTGCTGCCACGATTATGCTTTGCGTTCGATCACATCTTTGATGGCATCAAAAACGGAATCTTGGTTTTCACACATAACGAGAAGAATAGTACCATCTTCCAGTGTTTCTAAACGTGTGTTAACGGCGATCTCGTACTGATCAATCAAATATTGATCAAAGGACTGTACTTGGTTGTCAACAAAGGCACGCAGGCCATCCAGAACGGCATCTTCTTTTCCGGCTGCGGGAAAAATGGCGGCTACTGCATAGGCCTTCACGTTCATTAGGGACACGGAAATGGCATAAGCGGTCATATCCGCCGAGGTGATTCCCAGAAGCTCAAAGACAGTTGCTGCCATATCATCGTCCGAATCGTCGATTAGCGGAAAGGCTTCGTTGATTTCCTGAGAACGGGCAGCGGTGATAGCAGTTTCGTATAGGTCTTCGCGTTCATCGGGGGAAAGGGTCTGCTCTTGTTTTTTGCTGGCACATCCAGTCAGGATCAGGGAGAAAAGAAGGGTGCATGTGATCAGTCGTTTCATGCTTGAGTGTCATCCTCTCGTTGTTTAATAACTGTAATGGAAATCTCCTTGTCGGCTGCGTCGACAACAGCGGTATCGCTCTTTTTTAGAGTCCCGTCCAGCAGCAGTTCGGCCAGACGATCTTCCACTTGGGCGCGGATGGCCCGCCGCAGGGGACGGGCACCATAAACCGGGTCAAAACCAGCGATAGAAAGTGTGTCCACTGCAGCATCGGAGACCTTCAAGGATACCCCAAGTCTGTCCAAGTGTGTTGCGGTTTCGGCCAGCATGCGCCGGGCGATTTGAGCAATTTGCGGTTGCTCCAATTGTTGGAAGACAATGATTTCCTCCAAGCGGTTCAAAAACTCTGGACGGAACACCCTTTTGACCTCTTCCAGTACCAAGGATTTCAACTCTTCAGGGCTGCGAGTGTCTCCACCGCTTGTAGACGAGAAACCCAGCCTGCCGCCTTTGGTGGTGATGCGTTGAGCGCCCACGTTGGAGGTCAGGACTATCACTGTATTACTGAAATCAGCCTTGCGGCCTTGAGAATCGGTCAGTACACCGTCTTCCATAATCTGCAGTAGAGTACCCCATACATCCTGATGAGCTTTTTCAATCTCGTCAAAAAGTACTACGCAATAAGGGCGGCGGCGAACTTGCTCGGTTAGCTGTCCGCCATCCTCGTGGCCCACGTAGCCTGGGGGAGAACCCAATAAACGAGAGACTGAGTGGGCCTCCATATACTCAGACATATCAAAACGAAGCAGAGCCTCCTCGCTGCCGAACATGGCATGTGCAAGAGCTTTACACAGTTCGGTTTTTCCTACGCCGGTGGGGCCGAGAAAGAGGAAGGATCCGATGGGACGTTTTTCCTCTTTCAACCCAACTCGGCCTCGTCGTACAGCTTTTGCCACGGCGGCCACGGCATCCTCCTGTCCTACGATTCTCTGATGGAGTTCTTCTTCCAGTGCCAGTAAGCGGCGGCTTTCCAGTTCAGTCAGAGTGGTGACAGGTACTCCTGTCCAGTCGGCAACCACGGCGGCCACATCTTCGGCGGTCACTCGCACATTGGGATGGCCTGTGCGCCATTGCTCCTGCTGACGTTCCAGTTCTCGACGAAAATCTTTTTCTGCATCACGCAAAAGGGCGGCCTTCTCGAAATCCTGACTGCGTATAGCCTCTTCCATTTCGCATCGAGCCCGGTCTGCCTTTTCCTCCAAGGAACGCAAATCAGGTGGGGCGGATTGGCGGCGTATACGTACCCGGGAAGAGGCTTCGTCAATCAAGTCGATGGCTTTGTCGGGCAAGCGACGGTCATGAAGATACCGCCGGGACAGATTCACAGCGGATTGTAGAGCTTCGTCTGTGATAGACAGCTTGTGGTGGGCTTCGTAGCGGTCCCGCAGCCCTTGAAGAATAGCCAGAGCAGTTTCTGGTCCTGGCTCGGTTACAGTAACAGGTTGAAAACGACGCTCCAGTGCAGCATCCTTTTCGATATATCTGCGATATTCATCTAGTGTAGTGGCACCTATCACTTGTATTTCCCCACGGCCTAAGGCGGGTTTCAGAATATTAGCTGCATCGATTGCTCCTTCGGCAGAGCCGGCACCTACGATGGTGTGCATTTCGTCCAGAAACAGGATGATGTCTCCGGCTCGTCGCACTTCGGATAAAATGTTTTTTATCCGCTCTTCAAATTCACCTCTATACTTGGTTCCCGCCACCATAGAGGACAGATCCAGTGCCAGCAGCCGCTTGCGGCGCAAGTCGTCAGGTACGTTACCCGAGGCAATGTGCTGAGCAAGAGCCTCCGCAACAGCGGTTTTACCCACACCGGGTTCACCGATCAAGGCAGGATTGTTTTTTGTGCGTCGAGAGAGAATTTGGATCACGCGCTGAACTTCTGTTTCGCGACCAATAACGGGGTCCAAAGTACCGTTGTATGCCATCCGCGTCAAATCTCTGGAAAACTGATCTAACAATTTTGTATCTCCGTTATACTCGGAACGCGGTCTGCTGCTGCGAGCAGGATTTGAGGAGCCGCTACCGCCAAGTGCTGCTGATACATCATTGTATAGTTTTCGTAAGTCTAATCCAATTCCGGTCAGTATTCGTGCGGCAACACCGTCCCCTTCACGCAGCAGACCCATTAGCAGGTGCTCGGTGCCCACATAGTGGTGGCCAAGTCGGTTGGATTCTGCAATGGCCAGTTCAATGATTTTCTTGCATCGAGGCGTCAGCCCTTGAGAGGGAAGACCACCGGGGGCGCCGACGCCCACTAGACGGGCAATTGCAGTTCGAATCATTTCTTGTTCAAGTCCTGCCTGTTTTAAAACCCTGGATGCGACGCCTTGTCCTTCTTTCAGCAGGCCCAGAAGCAGATGCTCGCTTCCCACATATCCATGACCTAATTGAACAGAGGATTCTTGCGCCAGACGAAGTGCTGCTTGGGCACGTAATGTGAATTGACTGTTATTCATCTTTTTTTCCGCCTTTTTTTAATTGAGACCTGAGTGGAGTATTGGGGGATCGAATCAGATGTGAAAAGGAGTGGGAGGCACCCTCAAACTCCGGTGTAATGTTGCCGCAACATTCTGTCGATTGGGCGTTGTACTTCACGTGCGTCACAACTTTCTTTTTTATTTATTGTTTTGTTCCTATTGCAAAAATATACCCAAACAACCAGTAATTTAGGATTGCATTTTTGAAAAAAGGTTGGTAGAATTGAGCTATCATACTAGGAGGTGTGACGAATGGCTTTTGTTATCGGTAACGATTGCGTGAGCTGCGGCGCATGTGAGGGCAACTGCCCCGTCGGCGCTATCTCTCAGGGCGACGAGCACTACGAGATCGACGCAGGTTCCTGCATCGACTGCGGTTCTTGTGCAGCTACTTGCCCCATGGGCGCTATCTCTGAGGGCTAAGTTACATACGCAAAAAAACAACTCCCTGCTGGCAGGCAGGGAGTTGTTTTTTTACCAAAATGTAGATTTGTTCATATATTTGTGATACAATTCCAAAAAACAAACAATTGTTTACAGATAGGGGTTTAAAAAATGGAAGAAATCGAATTTATTTTTCAGGTCAGCGAGTTGGATGCAGAGTCTCTTTTGCCTCAGATCAGTGCAGCGCTTAAGAAACGGCTGGAGGTTCGACAGGATGCACTTCCTAAATTGTTCAAGAGAGCTGTAAAAAACCAAAAGAAGAAAGAAGAAGATCGCTACGATAAGGCTGCCAGAGAGTTTCTGGAAGGTCACATCGAGAGTTTGAAGGAACAAGATGTTCAGGTGTGTTTTTCTGGAGAAGAAATGATTACCGTTATGGGCGATTTGGACGAGTTGGATCAGGACGCGGTCGCGTTTGATCAAATCGAGTTTGTTATGGAAGCAAAGGATATTTTCTTTGTGATTTATCAAAATCGTGGAGTTGTTCTTCAAAAGAAAGATTTGGATGAGGAATTGGGAACCTTGGATGAGTTCCGTGAATTTGTGAATGAGAACATTAAGCCGATCACTTTGCTGATCGAGGAATAAGAAAGAACGAGCCCTCTCCCTAATTTGGGAGAGGGCTCGATTGCGTTTTTGCAGAATTACACACGGCCGATATCAGTGCGGAAGTGCATATCAGTCCAGGAAATGTTGGAAGCAGCGGTGTAAGCGCCCTGAATAGCGGCTTCCAAATCGGTGCCTGTGGCGGTAACGCCCAGTACACGGCCACCGTTGGTCAGGAGTTCGCCGTTTTCACCCTTCTTGGTGCCGGCGTGGAAAACCACGGCGGTTTCGTTGGCCTTGTCAATGCCGGTGATGGGATATCCCTTTTGATAGGAGTTGGGATAACCGCCGGAGGCCAGAACCAGTACGCAGGCGGATTCATCCTTCCATTTTACGTCCACCTGATCTAAAGTGCCGTTGCGGCAGGCCAACATGATTTCCAACAGATCGGTGTCCAGCAGAGACAGGACCACCTGACACTCGGGGTCACCAAAGCGGGCATTGTACTCCACGACCTTGGGACCGTTGGGAGTCAGCATCAGACCAAAGTAGATGACGCCCTGGAAGGGGCGGCCTTCGGCTTTCAATGCAGCCACGGTGGGCAGGAAAATCTCGTCCATGCAGCGCTGGGCGATTTCGTCAGTGTAGTAGGGAGAGGGCGAAATAGCACCCATGCCGCCGGTATTGGGGCCTTGGTTGCCATCATAGGCGCGCTTATGGTCCTGACTAGACTTCATGCACACCAGATGCTCACCGTCACAGAAAGCCAGCACGGTGGTCTCAGGGCCGGTCATGCATTCTTCAATGACCAGACGGGTGCCGGCTTCGCCGAACTTTTTGTCGGCCATCATGGAGCGGACAGCATCTTCCGCCTCTTCCACGGTCTGGGCCACGATCACGCCCTTGCCCAGAGCCAGACCATCGGCCTTGACCACGATGGGAGCACCCTGCTCCTTGACGTAAGCTAAAGCAGGTTCCA
>CAZDXX010000016.1:0-18289 GCA_964509595.1 uncultured Oscillospiraceae bacterium | reverse complement strand
TCAGGCACTCCAGTTTACCACGCTCGGCGATGGTGTCCTGAGTCTGGGTCAGCAGCCACTCATAGTGAGCGGAAACACCATGGCTGTAAATCCAGGTTGCCATGTGGTTGCCGCCTTCGAATGCGGTCCAGACAAAGCCCAGATCACTCTCAGCTGCCTTTGCCATCACGGCCTCGGCTGCGGCATTCTGCTCCTCCACAGAGGCGGTCAGAGGATTCCAAATGGCCTTGTAATTCTCATAAATTAGCTCGGTCCCTGCCAAATCGTGATACAGGAAATCCAGTTCACGCCAAGTCTGAGTGGAGAACAGGTCGTCAGCGCAGTTAGTAATCAGAATATTGTCGTCAGAAACCATGTAGTACCAGTTGCGGTAATCAACTTCGTTTCCATCAGCGTCCACACCAGTGATATATACGCCATCAACGGGAGCTTCCACATAGGTGTCAACACCCTGATATGCGACGTCAGACAGGTTGTAGTTGGAACCCCACTGGCAGCCGTTTGCCCAGATGCCGGCAAAGTAGTTGTCCCGCTGAGCAGCCATTGCCACCACCTGCATGCCGCCCATGGACTGGCCGGTGCCATAGATGTGATCCATGCTGATGGAATACTTCTCAGTCAGAGAATCCAGCAGCTGCCAGGTTGCGGGAACCGCAGCGCTCAGGGACCAGTTGTCGCGGGTAGAACGCAGCTCGTCGCAGATTTGGGGCGCAACCACGATAATGCCGTCCAAGCCGTGTGCGTCCTTCACAATCTGCTGCACCTCATCAGAGGCAAAATTCATGTTGCCCTGAGACTCCGTCAAGGTGATCATAGGATCATCGCCCATGAAGCCTGCATCGTGAATCTGCAGAACCAGCGCATATTCCTTGCTGGGATTGTAGTTCTCGGGAACATACAGTGCATAGGGCAGATCCACGTCCACATACTCACCGTTCAGCTCCTCAAAGCAGTTAGTGGCATGGAAGGCAGTACCGTCTTCCTTGGTGAAAAGCTGCCACTTGTCGATGCCGTCGATGCTGTAAGTACCCTCATTGGCAACATAGGAATACGTAATGCCGCGGCGGCCTTCTTTGGCAACCAGAGTATAGTTCGTGTACTTCTTGCCGGAAGCAGCCACCACACCGTTGTCAGTCTCAATGTCAGCGACCTGCTTCACGCTGGCATACAGGGCATTCTGATAAGTAGGCACGCTGCCCAGTTGATAGTCGGTGTTGATTTCGATGTAAACGCAGTTACCCTCGGCATAAACATCGGTAACAACGCCAGGGTTGGAGCCGATCTCGCAGGCATCGTCGCCCTGAGACAGGCCGTAGTTGTCAACCACATAGGTTGCTGCGCTGACATTAGCGCCAGTCATATCCTGCGCATACTCCACAACGATGGTGTGGGCCTTGGCACCGTCGGTATCCACGAAACCGATGGTCTTTACACCGACGATAGCGGTCTCTTCTGCGGCAGCAGTGGTCAGTTTGGCCATCTCGCCCAGAGTCATGGTCTGAGTCGGTGCCAACTTATAGTCGCCCACACCTTCCACAAGGCCGATTTCTACAGCGGCTGCAATGCTGTCTGTGGCCCAACTTCCCACGTCAGCCCAGTCCGCATAACCAGCGGCAACATCAGCGTTCTCCGCCTTTAAGCCAAACGCGCGGGCCAGCATAGTAATGCCTTCCTGACGGGTCAGGGTCCCATCAGGATTATACCCGGCGCCGGTACCCATTACAACACCTGCTTCATACAGGGCCGCAACAGCAGTTGCGTACTCATCAGAAACATCGGCGAAGGGACACGCTTCCTTTGCCTCGGGACTGCCCAGTGCCTTCCACAGAAGGTCGGCGTAATCCGCGCGGGAAATAACCTCACCAGCGTTCTCAGCTGCTTCAGCATCGATCCAGCCGTTATCCAGCGCGGTTTGGATGTACTCTGCTGACCATTGGTTTTCCCAACCAGCGGCCAATGCACCTGCAGCCAGCAGTGCCAGCGAAAGCACACATGCCAAAGTAACTGAAATCATACGTTTGAATTTCTTCTTCACGAAAATGCCTCCTCTTTTTCAAAAGTCTTGCTGGAGTATGTTAATTATGCGCATCAAATTGTGGCAAAATTGTGATGAAAAACGTATAACAAATCGACATTTTTACCAAAGCCACTTGTTCCTTCGTTTATCATGTGGTAAATTTCAATAAAAGGACGTGAAATAATGGGAAATCATACCGTATTGATTTGTGATGACAATATTGCCATCCACAGAAGCCTGACCAGTTATTTAAAAGCTGAGGGGATCGACGTTGTTTCTGTCTTTGACGGAGAGTCCGCTCTGCAAGAACTGCGTTTCCGGCGTGTGGACGTAATCTTGTTGGATGTCATGCTTCCGGGAATTGACGGTTATGAAGTCTGCCGTGAGATCCGCAAATACAGTGATGTTCATATTATTATGCTCAGTGCCCGCGGAGAAGAACTGGATCGAATCGTTGGTCTGGAAGTCGGCGCGGACGACTATGTATCCAAGCCCTTTTCCCCCCGCGAGGTTGTTATTCGCATCAAAAAAGCTTTAAAACGGCTGCAGCCAAAGCAGGAACCCAAAATTCTAACACTTGCCGAACTGACCATTCACCCGGATTCCTATGAAGTCTATGTCAATGGCAAGAAGATTGACATGACCTCAAAGGAGATCGATGTGCTGTCATTTATGGTTTCCAACGTCGGCAGAGCTTTGACCCGAGAACATATTCTGAATGCCGCCTGGGGCTATGAGTATTATGGCGACACCCGCGTTGTAGACACCCTGATAAAACGGCTGCGCCAAAAGCTTCCAAAAGACGGTGTGCATTTTGTGATCCGTTCTATCTACGGAGTTGGATATAAGATCGAGGAAATACCATGAAAAAGTTGCTTTCCAAACCGTTTGTTCTTCCTGTATTTTTGCTTGTTCTGTACCTTTCTGTTTTAGCCCTCGGCATATTCGCCATCGCTGTTTTCCCCATTTCCCGTCAGGAAGTATTTTTTCTTGAGCAGGCGCGCAATATTGCTCAAGAGCATCTTGAAGGCACAGACGACACGCTCCGAAGCATGATCGGCGCAAATATGTATATTTCAATCTACGATTCCAGTGGAGTTTGTCTGCAGTATGTAACCTCAAACATAACTCCATCTTCCCATACTCCCGTTGTTCCTACGGAAAAAGATCTGTCCCGCGTCTTATCCAGAGAACAAATTTTTCATCCAGTTCTGGCAAAAATGAAGCAACGCTCTTATAGCAATATTATGGTTGCGACAGGCGTTCCAATTATAGACAATGGTACTGTTATTGGTGCCGTATTTCTGATCAAGAATCTAATGGATCTGCCGGAAGCAATTGCAGGCTACGCTGTGTACTGCACATTCTTTTATTGGCTGTCCGCGTACTTTGTCGTGTCCAATATCCGCAAGGGCAAGAAGTTGGATCAGCTGAGACAAAATTACATTGCCAACGTCACCCACGCTTTAAAGACCCCTGTGGCTTCCATTAAGGCCCTATCTGAAACTCTGTGTGACGAAGTGGAACCGGATCCAAATCGACAAAGGCTCTATTACGGTATGATACTGCGGGAAGCCAATCGGCAGGACCATATGATTCGGGACATTCTGGAGCTGTCCAAACTGCAAAGCAACGGCATGGACTTCAGCAAAACTAAGTTTCAGGCCGGCGCTGTCTTTGACCCTGTCGTGGAAAAGTACGCCATGTTAGCCGATTGTATGGACATCACGCTGCACGTTTCAGAGCACATTGAACACCTGCCGCCACTCTACTCCAATGCTGCTTGCATTAAGCAGATTCTGGAAATCCTAATGGACAACGCCTTAAAGTTTGTGCCCGAAGGCGGCGATATCTGGATTGACGCGGCCTACACGCGGAAACACGCCACTTTCTGTATCCGAGATAACGGCATTGGTATCGCAAAGGAAGCTCTGCACCATGTGTTTGATCGTTTCTATAAATACAGTCACGACTTCAACGAAGGCGGCAGCGGACTTGGTCTTGCTATAGCAAAAGAAATCATTGTCGGTCTCAAGGAAAAGATATGGGTAGAAAGCGAACCCGAACAAGGCGCCGCGTTCTACTTCACAGTTCGTTTGAAATAGTTCTCCCAAAACAGCACGGGCCGCCCGGTTGGGCGGCCCGTGTTTCATTTCGTCAGGAAATTGTAATCTTGAGTGCTTCCTCACATTCCACAAATCTGGTATAACTCAGTTCCAACTCCACAGTATCCCCAGTCAGGTTCTCCAATGTTAAATGTACATCGCAATAACCCTCTGCAACTGTGCCTGGTCCTACATCACTTTCCCGATCCACCGCAGTAGAGACACCATATCTGCCAAAAGACTGCTCTTCCTCGCCGGGGTTCCTCCAGTTCATAAAGGGACTTCCATAGGGCTGATCTTCCCCGACATAGACCCGGAATATCAGACTTGCCGTGTCACCGTTCCGGGTATACTCACGAAGTGTGACCCCTTCGGGCAGGAGTCCAGTTTCACCGTTTGACAGATTCACCCAGATCCACTGCTGATCCTTATCCAACCACTTTGCACCGGCAATACAAAGAGTCAGGTGCTCACTTTCCGAGAAGAAGGAGCTCTCCGCCCGGAAGGATTGGGTAAAGGGAGAATCAGGAGAACCCGTTGAAATAATTCCGTTGCTGCCTGCGTCATAACAGTTTCCGATTTCATCCTCAACGTAAATTTCCAATTCTCGCAGCCAGGCGGTGTTGTCCGGATCATCCTCCAAATTCACCCGCATGTGGGTGGGATAGATCTCCACATTTTTCAGCATCACTCGCTGACCGTCCAGCTCCAGCCACTTTTCTACGGTTATAACCTGCGCTTCTTCCGTAAATTTGGGATCAAATGTGAGGTCAAACTCAAAGCTTCCTATCGCTTCCTCCCGCTTTTCACCCTCACTATCGTCCCATTCCATGGTCAAGTCGCACTCCAGACGGATTTGACCGGGCATGGTATCTTCCTCCGAGGTGAAATCCGCCGTGATTTGATACAACTCTCCATCAAAATGGGAACTTCCGGCAATAATGGCGCAAGGAAGCATCTCTCCCTGTACATCAAACAAATCAGAATACACCATATAAAAATCTTCGGGGTCAGTCTCCACCTCGCTGGATAAAGAATAGAAAATATTCAGCTGCTTCTGGTCTACGATCACATATTCCACGGTCATGGAATACCCATTGTCACTGTCGGTCTGCCCAATGGGCTGTACCCACTCATTCTCCACTGCCGCGGACAGGCTGGAATTAAAAGACACCGCTTTCGCCAAATCTTTTAAAAAGGGAACCCTGGAACAGGCCATGGCAAAGGGCATGGACACATTGACCAGCAGCACAAAAGCGACACACACAGCCGACAGCGCAGCCGCCGGCATTCCAATGTATTGGCGAATTTTCTGCCGTCTGGTTCGTGCCTTAGCACGCGCCACGGCGAAATTCAGGCGGGCTGGTGTCTCATCCAGCTCCTGCATCAGAGCGTTGTATTCTTCCATGCGGTTCATGCCAGTCCCTCCCTTTCTGTCAATTCCAGCTTCAGCAACTGCAGGGCCTTGCGTTGCCGGGTAGACACGGTGCCCTGCGGAATATTCAAAGTTTCTGCCGTCTGCTCCAAAGTCAGTCCGGTAAAATAGCGCAGGATAATCACTGCGCGCAAGTCCTTTGGCAGCCGTGCGATGGCCTCTTTCAGCGGCAGTGCGTCGAATTCCTCCACTGCCGTTTCCGGCAGTTCTTCCATAGTGGTCTCCCGCTTGCGACGGCGCAATTCGGTGTTGCACACATTGATGAGAATGCGGGTCATCCAGGTCTCAAAGAACTCATCCTGCCGCAGCTTTTTGTAGGAACAGAAACCTTTATAAATCGCCTCATCCACAGCGTCCAACGCCATGGATTCACTGCCCAGATAGAGCAGTGCCGTGCGGTACAACCGCTTTTTCACACCTTCGGCTCGCTCAATAAATTCCATTTCAGTCAAGGCCCTCACCTCCCCTTCTGCCCATTAGACGCACGAGGACGGCATTTTCATTGCGTCATTGAAAAAATTTTTCTTGAAGAGTATAATACCACTGACTATCCCAACAATGCAAACAACCCCACAGAAAGGTTTTCTTTGCCGATGAACAAACAGCTGGAACAACTACCCATCCCCCTGTTGGAATGGTTCAACGAAAACGCCCGGAAGCTCCCTTGGCGGGATGAGCCCACGCCCTATCATGTGTGGCTGTCGGAAATCATGCTGCAGCAGACTCGCGTGGCCGCTGTTCTGAACTACTACGAGCGCATGTTGGAGGAATGTCCCACCGTGACCGATCTGGCCGCGTTGGAGGAGGATCGTCTAATGAAGCTGTGGCAGGGGTTGGGTTACTACAGCCGTGCCCGCAGCCTGCACCGCACAGCCAAAATCATCGTGGAGGAATACGGTGGTCAATTCCCCGCCGATTTTGATGCCATCCGCGCTCTTCCCGGCATCGGCGATTATACCGCAGGGGCCATCTGCTCCATTGCCTTTGGACTGCCCACTCCCGCTGTGGACGGGAACGTCCTGCGCGTGGTTGCTCGCATCACCGGAGACGATACCGACATCACGACCCCCGCCATGAAGAAAAAGGTGACTTCCGCTTTGCAGCAGGTCATCCCCACCAAGACGCCGGGCAACTTCAACCAGGCTTTGATGGAGCTTGGGGCTCTGGTTTGCCTGCCCAACGGCGCGCCTCAGTGCGATAAGTGCCCCGCCGCCGAGTTCTGTCAAGCACATCAAACGGACCAGACAGACAATCTGCCCGTCAAGGCTGCCAAAAAAGCCCGTCGCATCGAGCAGCGAGACGTGTTCCTGATCTTTCACAGCGGCAAGGTTGCCCTGCGCCGCCGTCCTCCCCGCGGTCTGCTGGCCGGCCTTTGGGAATTTCCCAACGAACTGGCCCCCGTCCAGTGCCCTGTTCCCGGCATGGAACACAGTCATGTCCAGACCAAACACATCTTTTCCCATGTGGAGTGGCACATGACCGGCCGCGCAATTCTGGCCTTGGACGAGGAACTTCCGGAAGGCTGGCTCTGGGCGGACAAGTATGATTTAAAACATGTTTATGCCATTCCAAACGCCTTCGACGGTTTTTCTGCTACCGTGGAAAAATATCTGGCGTTTCATACAGGAGTGAACCGATGATTTGTACCCATTGTCCCCGCAATTGCGGCGTCAACCGAACCGAAACCGACCGGGGCGGCGTCTGTCAGATGCCCGCCCTGCCTGTCGTGGCTCGTGCCGCCCTGCACATGTGGGAAGAACCACCTATTTCCGGCTCAAACGGCTCCGGCACCGTGTTTTTCTCCGGTTGCTCTCTGAAATGTGTGTTCTGCCAGAACGAGCAGATCAGCCACGAAAATTTCGGCAAGATCATCCCTGTAGAGCGTCTGCGTGAAATCTGCCATGACTTGGTCGCTCAAGGAGCCCACAACATCAACTTCGTCAACCCCACCCACTACTCCCATGTGCTCGCCGAACTGCTGGAGCAGCCTCTGGACGTACCCGTAGTCTACAACACCGGCGGCTACGACAAGGTAGAAACGCTGCGTACACTAGATGGGAAAGTAGATATCTATCTCCCTGACCTGAAGTATCTGGAAACCGACAGCGCTCGCCGCTGGTCGGGTGCCGCCAACTATCCGGAAGTAGCCACTTCTGCCATTCTGGAAATGTTCCGTCAGACCGGCCCCTGCGTGTTCGATGAAAATGGTCTTCTGAAAAAAGGCATCATCATCCGCCATCTGGTGCTGCCCGGTCGATTGGAAGAGGCCAAGTGCGTCATGGACTGGGTGTCCGAACACTTCGCTCCCGGTGAGGTACTGTTCTCTCTCATGAGCCAGTACACTCCCTGGGGAAAAGCAAAAGACGACCCCTCTCTGGGGCTTGCCCGCAAGCTGCGCGCCTCCGAGGCTCGCAATGCCCGGGAATATATGTCCATCCTCGGTCTGGAAGGATTTGTGCAGGAGGACTCCTCCGCTCAGGCCGAGTACATTCCGCCCTTCGATTTGACCGGCGTTTAGTAAGGAAGAAGGAACCCCTTCATGCAAAATATGACAAACACCGGAAAAAGCCGTTTGAGCGTCATGTGGCGCTTGTCCTGGCCCGCCATTCTGGAACAGCTATTGGGTACTATGGTCAGCTATGTGGATACGGCCATGGTAGGCACACTGGGTGCGGCTGCAACCGCCGCCGTTTCCATCAACGCCTCCCCCATCTGGCTGGTGGGCGGTATTTTGTCCGGTATTGGCGTAGGCTACTCCGTTCAGGTCGCCAACGCTGTAGGTGCTCGGGATGAGTACAAAGCGCGCCGTGTCATCGTTCAGGCGCTTTTGGCTGTTTTGATCGTCGGTTTAGGTTTTCTTGGTCTGCTGCAGCTGCTGGCAGGCTACATACCCAAATGGATGGGCGCCGATGTGGATGTGCTGCCCCATGCCATCAGCTATCTGCGGTTCTATGTACTCTGTATGCCGGGTCATGCGTTGCTGTATGTGTTCTCTGCTGTATTGCGCTGCACCGGTGACACCAAAACTCCGTTGTTCCTGAACAGTTCCAGCAATATCCTGAACGTGATTTTGAATTTTCTGCTGATTTATCCCACCCGGGAATTGCGTGTATTGGGTCTGACCTTCACCATGCCCGGCGCCGGTATGGGCGTGGCAGGCGCAGCCGCCGCGTCTGCGATCTCCATCGACCTGGCAGGCCTGATTTTGCTCATTGTCGTTCTGCGCCGGTTCCACCTGTTTCACCGCGGCACAGGTGATTCCCTGCGTCCCGACCCTGTGATTATCCGCACAGCGGCCAGTCTGGGTCTGCCCTATATCGCGGAACGCATGAGCATCAATCTGGGGCAAATCACCATGACCCGTATCGTAGCCTCCATCGGCACGGTCGCTCTGGCCGCTCACCATATTGCCAATACTGCCGAAGGCCTGTGCTATCTGCCCGCCTATGGCATTTCCGCCGCTGCCACTGCATTGGTGGGTCAGTCGGTGGGCGCGCAAAAGAAAGAGGATGCCAAAGCCTATGGCATCCTCGCGGGAAAAATCGGTTTTGTTTTGTGTGTGGCAACCGCAGTCATTCTGTTCACCGCAGCCCGCCCTCTGGCCGGTTTGTTCACGCCGGATGCCGAAGTGGTGAATCTGGCCACCACGATTCTGCGCATCGTTTCCGTTTCAGAACCGTTCTTTGCCCTGTCCATTGTCCTGTTCGGCGCTCTGCGTGGTGCTAACGACACCCGGTATCCCATGCTCACCTGTCTGTTTTCCATGTGGGTAGTGCGCATCGTGCTGACCGTTCTATTCGTGTTTGTTTTCCATTGGGGTCTGCCCGGTGTGTGGGCTGCCATGGCGTTGGATCTGATTCTGCGCGGTATTCTGGCCGCACTGCGCTGGCGTTCCGGCAAGTGGCAGCGTCTGGCAGGGTTCACGGAAGAGTAATCAATCGCGCCATGTCCTCCGGCAGCGGTGCGGTCAGTTCCAAACGCTCTCCGGTCAGCGGCTGGGTCAATTCCAGCCACCAGGAGTGCAGAGCCGTGCGGCCAATCAGGGATTTATCTTCCACTCCGTAAAGAAAATCACCGATCAGCGGATGCCCCAGCCATGCCATATGCACACGGATCTGATGAGTACGACCAGTTTCCAGTTCCAGCCGAACCAGGCTGTGATTTCCGCGCACCGACATTACTTTATAACGCGTTACCGCATTTGCTCCGTCCGGGCGCACTTCCCTTCGCAGCACAGAACCATCCATCCGTCCGATGGGCTGGTCGATGATCCCCTCTTCCCTCTCGGGCACCCCTTGGCACACAGCCAGATAAACCCGGCGGAAATCGCCGGTATGCAGCTGGGTCTTCAAAAGCTCCTGCACATGCGCATGACGCGCCACGACCATCAGGCCGGATGTGTTCCGGTCCAGCCGGTGCACAGGTCGATAAACAAAGGGAAAGCCCTGCTTTTTGTAATAATTCGTCAAAAAATTACCCAATGTATCGTCATGATGGCCCGGTCCAGGGTGGGCAGCTACCCCTGCCGCCTTGTTGATGACCAGAATATCCTCGTCTTCATAAACGATGTCCACGGTTCCCGCTGCCGGAACAAGATCTCCGTCCACCCGGTCAGAGACAAGGATAGAAAGCACCTGTCCCGGTTGAGCGATTTGTCCCGTGGTTGCATGCACCCCATCCAGTAAAATACCATCAGGATACTGTTTTGCCGTACGAATCACCGCAGAGGAACAGCGCAGCGTTTGACGCAGCAGCGCATCCACTTTTTGCGGCTCCACCGCTGTCAGTTCCAATCGACGTTCCCGCATATCCGTTCCCCTCCTTTTTTCCACATTGTACAAGAAAGAAGATGTCATTTCAAGAAGGGAGGATTCAACCGTGAATCCGACTTTAGGCTTATATATCCACATCCCGTTCTGCCGCAGCAAGTGCGCATACTGTGACTTCTATTCGCTCGCCGGACAAGAAGCCCGCATGGATGATTATCAGCGCGCCCTGCTGACTCATTTGGAAGAGTCTGCCCCTCAAGCGTCCTCCTATACGGTAGACACCATCTACTTTGGCGGCGGAACTCCCAGCTTTTACGGGGACAAGCGTCTGGTCGAACTGCTCAAGTGCATCAAAAAGAAATTTAACGTAGACAAGCAGGCAGAAATCACGTTGGAGGCCAATCCGGACAGCGTAGATTTCAAAATGCTCAAGAATTTGCGCAAGTCTGGCTTCAACCGTATTTCTCTGGGCGTGCAGTCCGCTGATGACTGTATGTTATCCTCTCTGGGACGTCCTCACACTTTTGGTCAAGCCCGCCAGGCGGTGGATGAAGCCCGCAGGGCTAAATTCGAAAATCTAAGCCTGGATTTGATTTACGGACTGCCCGGGCAAACCATGGAAGATTGGCAAAACACCGTGGAGCAGGTGCTGTCCCTGAACCCGGAGCATATTTCCGCCTATGGGCTGAAAGTAGAGGAAGGCACTCCCCTTTGGACCCGCGTAGAAAACGGCGAAGAGATGCCGGACGACGATATGCAGGCCGACTGCTACCTGTGGACGGTGGAACGCCTTGCTCAGGCAGGGTATGAGCAGTACGAAATTTCCAACTTCGCAAAAGGCGGCTGCCTGTCCCGCCACAACTACAAATACTGGATGACCGAGCCTTACATGGGGTTCGGCCCCGGTGCTCACTCCGACTTTGGTGACCGCCGCTACTCCTTCGTCCGTGATCTGGAGGGCTACATTAAGGGCGTACTGGAAGGCGGTTTCATTGTGGACGAAGATGACCAAATTCCGCAAAAAGAGCGCTCCAGCGAGTACCTGATGCTGCGTCTGCGCACCTTCCACGGCATCGAAGAGTGGGAGTATCGCCGGAATTATCTCATGAATTTTGCCCCCATCGAGAAAAAGCTCATCGAGTTTGAGCAATTGGGACTGACCTGCCGCAATGACCGCCGCTGGCGGCTGACGCCGAATGGTTTCCTGTTGTCCAATTCCATCATCGGCACGCTGCTGGAACTGCAGGAGGAGGCTACCCTTGCCGATACATTGGAGCGAGTAAAGCGTGATGCCAATCCCATCGAATAAGTACGAACCATGTTGACCCGTCAGAAATTCTTAAGAAAATCTGACGGGTCTTTCCTGTTTACACAAAGGGATAAGCTGTGATAGAATACCTATAATCCCAAAGGAGGTTTACATAAATGCGAAAGAAGTCGACTCGTGTTACCGCCCTGATGCTGGCTGCTCTGCTGACAATCGGTCCTGCCGCGTCAGCCTCGCAAGCACTGGGCACAGAAATACATATGGGCACATCTCACTTGGCGGAAGGGGTAGATTACACCCGCCAGTATCTCTGGAGCGCAACCTACTCCGACCTGCGCACGGAAAGCTACATCGAGTACACACCCAATCGGTTGGTGCAGCCCGTTGTGGCCTATGGCGATACCGTCCTGTCCAAAAACACCCTGTCCAGTCTGGCCGAAAGTCTGGTCAATGACGGCAAGCGTGTTCTGGGCGGTATCAACGGCGATTACTTCGTTGTTGCTACCGGTGCCCCCTTGGGCATGGTGGTCACCGACGGCATCCTGCGTTCTTCTTCGTCCTACCACTATGCGCTGGGTTTTGACGCCGATGGCAACGCGTTCATCGGTCAGCCGGAACTGTCCATCACCGCAACCTTCGGCAATTCCACATATGCCGTCTCCGGTGGTCTGAACAAAGTCCGCACCGCAAATGGCGGATATGTTCTCTACACGTCCGATTACAGCGCGACCACCCTGCATTCCGAACCCGGTATCGATGTGATTCTGACTCCATCCACCCGTAAACTGGGACAGACTGTAAAGGTTGATTTGGATGTGAAAAACGCTCCTGACTCACAGGAGCCCCCGGCCAGCGAAACCTACAACCCGATCACCGGGCTGTTTGAATCCTTTACCGGCTCCGCCGATTTGGACGCAGAAGATGTCCTCATAGGCAGTGAAGCCGTTGAGGAAGTCCAGGATACTTTGGTCTATACCAACGTTCCCATGATCGGTGGGCGTATCTCCTGCACTGTAGAGCAGGTGCTCTCCTCCGAAAAATCCATTGATATCCCGGAAGGCAGTTTAGTGCTTTCCGTCAACAGCAAAGACAGCGAATGGCTCCTTCAGGCTCTTTCTGCCCTTCAGCAGGGCGACACCGTAGACATTGATATCACGTCTGCCGATTCCCGCTGGAAAAACGCCGTTACTGCCATAGGCGGTTTGTATAAAATGGTGACCGACGGCGTAGTGGAATCTAATCTGGAGACATCCCAGGCTCCCCGCACCGCAGTGGGCATTAAGGCAGACGGCTCAGTCATTTTCTACACCGTAGATGGCCGTCAAAGTGGTTACAGCGTGGGTGCGTCCATGGAGCAGGTGGCCAAACGGCTGGTGGAACTGGGCTGTGTGGAGGCCATGTGCATGGACGGCGGCGGATCCACCACCATCGGTGCCACTCTCCCCGGCGAAGACGGATTCCAAATTCTAAACAAGCCCTCTGACGGCTCGGAACGCTCCGTTTCCAACGCTCTGTTCCTTGTGGCAGAGCAGACCTCCCCCGGCCGCGCAGAGCAGTTGGTCATTACTCCCGGTGACGCCATCATCCTGGCGGGTTCTCAATTGGAACTGTCCGCAACTTCAACGGATCGTCTGGGACAGCCCGTTAAGCAATATCAAAGCGATCAAATTACCTACAATTTGCCGTCTGCGGCGGGAACTGTATCCAACGGCGTATTCATTGCCGGCACGCAGCCCGGCACATATACATTGGATGCCAGTGCAGGTTCCCTGACCGGCAGCGCCCTGATCACAGTGGTTTCCAAGCCCGACAGAATCAAGCTGTATAACGAAGAAACCGGCACTGTGCTTTCTTCCATCCATGCGGACCCCGGTGAAATCCTAAACCTGACTGCCAGCGCGATTTATCGTAATCTTCCCCTGGTCTGCCAGGATGAAAACTTCATCTGGGAAGTCAGCGAGGGACTGGGCACCATTGACCAGAGCGGTACCCTGACCACCGCACAGGCCAACGTCACTGGCACCATCACCGTCCGAATTGGTGACCTCAGCATTGAAGTTCCTGTGACTGTATCCGGTCACATCAACACCGTAGAAAACTTCGAAGGCAGTTTTGACCTCATGGCCAGCAGCGAAACCGCCTCTATTAAGGCTGAAACCCGTTCTTCCTATGTGCGTTATGGTAAGAAAAGCGCCGTAATTACGTACTCCATGGGCGGACAGGCACTTGCAAATGTTAATACCGCTTGGACGCTTCAGGAGGATGAAACATACCTGAGTTTGTGGGTATACGGTAACGGCTCCGGCAACACCTTGTCTGCCTCACTTCGCAATACCGACGGCAGTTCATCCGATCTGCCTCTTGCTGTGCTTGATTTTACCGGCTGGAAACGTCTGGTTACCCCTCTTCCCTCCGGTACAAAGCGAATCGTACAGCTGACGATCGCTCCGACCGGCAACAGCCTGCAAGGGACTATCTGGCTGGATCAGGTGACTTCCTGCAACCAACTTGTTCCGGACGACACTGTCCCCGACGTACTGGCCGGTCTTATCGGAACTACTCTATATGCTACTGTGCAGGACAATATGGGCGAAACCTTCTCCTCCGGACAGATCAGTGTAACCTATGACGGCACCGAGCTGGCGTTTACCCTGACTGACAACGTTGTTACTGCCGCTCTGCCCGAGCAGGATGGTCTTGCTCACCGCGTCACAGTCACCGCGACCGATTCGTCGGGCAACATTGGCCGCTCCTCGGTCGATATCGCCGCAGCGGAGCGCGAAGCCCCCTTTACCGATATGGACGATCACTGGGCGGAAAGCTATGTCAACTACCTGTATGACCAGGGCATCTCCACTGGAGTTGCCTCCGGCGACAGTTTCCTGTTCCAGCCCTCCAAAAACATTACGCGCGGTGAATTTGCTTTGATGATCGCCCGCTGGCTGCGGCTGGATCTGAGCACTTACAGCAGCGTACAGCTCCCCTTCGCCGACACTGCCGACATCCCCTCCTGGTGTCTGGACGCTGTCAAGGCCATGTACGCCCTGGGTATCATGCAGGGCAGCAGCAACGGCAACAGCAGTGCTACTTATGCCTATGCAGGCCAAAGCATCTCTCGCGCGGAGGCTCTGACTATGCTGGGACGCATTCAGGCAAGAGGGTATGCCGAGGCAGACTTGTCAATTTACACGGATGCATCCAAGGTTCCCTCCTGGGCAGCTGACTACATTGCCACCATGGTGGGTCAGGGCGTGCTCAGCGGACGGCCCGGCGGAACTCTGGCACCTATGACTTCCATTACCCGCTGCGAGATCGCCAAGATCCTGTATGCCATGCGATAACCATTCTCTCTCCGCACGCAAGCAGGTGGCAGGAAAATTTCCTGTCGCCTGTTTTTTTCTGTAAGATTTTCCGATTTGACACGCACTAATCAGTGAATCGCTTCAATCGATGAGGAGGTGTGACAATGCACGATGACTCTTTGTATCAAATTTTGCGGCAGAATCCCGAATCCGGAATGCGAATTCTGGTTGACCAATACGCCGCACTCATTTATGCCGTTGTGAAAAGCAAATTGTCTCCCTCCCTTTTCTGCTCCGCGGATATCGAACATTGCGTGGCTGATGTGTTCAGCGAATTCTATTTTGATTTAGATAAATATAATCCAGATACCGGAAGCATCAAAGCCTGGCTTTGTGTCATCGCGAAACATAACGCGTTGGATTTACTGAGGAAGACACAAAAGAAGTTCAATTTCGTTTCTCTGGACGACACCGAATCATATGCTCAGGTCGCGGATACACACTCTCTGGAAGGCAGTCTCGAAGACCAAGAGACACGCCTCTCCCTGATGCAGGCCATCCGTAATCTGGGTGAACCGGATCACGAGATCATCATTCGTAAATTTTTCCTGTCACAGACATCCAAGGAAATTGCCGAAGCGTTGGACATGACCACAAGCAATGTGGATACGCGAACACACCGAGCCATTCGAAAACTGCGTGAACGAATTGGAGGTGATCTTCCATGAGCAACACTTTGAACAACTTATTTGATGAGGCTGCTGTCCGGGAACTCGACCTTGCACTGGATGGATTCGAGATTGAGCCTCTTGAACCGGATGTCCTGAACCGAATCCACACAACCGTCTGTGCCAACATTCGCGCACCTGGCCCAACCGCGAAAAAGAAATCCCGAACGAGCTGGCGCACCATTGCAGCCGCCGCTGCCTGTCTGGTTCTGGTGGCCGCTGCCGTCGGCGGCAGTTATGCGTACGCTGCAGAAGCGAGGGAATACAACGCCGCCGTTCTCTTTTTCGATAATCATAACTTGTCCGCAGAGGGGTTGTCCCGGCGTGAGATCAAAGCGATTTACCGAGACATCATAACAGAATCCTTTACCTACTCCAAAACCGCCGATGTGATTGAAAACAGCCTGACCGACAGCCAGATTGCGGGTTATGAAATTCCACAGGCCGAACCAACTCCCGAAGACATTGAAAACCTCTGGAACTACAAGAACTTTAACGGCAGATATTGGGTCGCCAACTCCGCGCAAACTCAAGCAGAAAATTATCGCACTCGCACGGAAGAAAAGTTGGACCCGGAGCTTGGTTTTGAGATCCTTGACCGATGCTATTTCGAAAAATATGAAGACGAAGAATTGGTGTGGAGCGTCTTCTACACCGACTTCTGGATCGAAGATTATGTCCCTGTCCGCGATGGTATCATCGTCTATGGCCAGACCGATACCTGGTCCAGTGAGCAGCCGCGCTACGCCTGGATATCCAAAATCGACCCGGATGGCACCATCCTCTGGACCCGGAAATTGGAAAACGGCTTCAAGAAGGAATATATCGCCGCTGTACTGGAGCATGAAGACGGAAGCTATGCTGTATTCAGCCGGGGTGAATTGAAATACTTCTGCCTGAGTCAACTGGACAAAAACGGTGATCAAACCGCATTCCATCAGACCGAGGTTGGCAACTACGGCATCTGGAACGCAGCACGTTTTGGGGACGGCTACCTCGTTCAGCTGGGTAGCTTTGTGACCGACGAATATGCCAAAATCGTTAAGGTGGCTGCCGACGGCACCATCACCGATTCCTTCTCCTATTCCACCGAAGACCAGCACTATTACATCACCGACATGATGGAGTTCGAAGGGAATATCTACCTTTCCGCCTACGCCGTGCCCAAGGGAGAGGATGACCGGCCTTATTCCGGCGGGCACTACGAAATCGCATCTATTCTGGATACGCTGTTTGAGAAAAACTACATCAACATCTCCAGCGAGGAACTGACCCCCATGGTACGGGACAATTATTCTGCCGTGTTGTTGGTCTGCAGTCCAACGGAGGGCACCCCCCAGGAGTTTTACTCCGTAAAGGGCTCCCTGGGCGGTGTGCTTGCCTTGGGAGAGGACGGAACTTTGCAGTGGAACGTGGAGAGCATCACCACCACCTATTTCTCCCCCTATACCAGTGCCTTTTCCATCGGCGGCACCAGCTGTGTGTACCGCTACACCTTTGATAAAACCGGCACTTTGGTCAATCAGGAAAAGACTGGTCAGGTGACCCAATTCAGCCGCTGACACAAGCAAAAAGCGTCAGGAAGTACGAAACTTCCTGACGCTTTTCCCTTTTCTCAGTGGTAAACGCCGTAGGTCATGGTGGTGTCATACCAGGCCTCGAAATTCTCCATCTTGCATGCATCCATCGTAATAGAGCAGTTCATGATAAAACCACCGCCGGGGGCGCAGGCATCCAGCATGCGCTTGGTCTCGTCAACAACCTGCTCACGGGTTCCGCTGACCAGCAAAGTGGTGGGGAAATTGCCGCAGATACATGCCACGTCGCCCAGTTCCTTCTTGGCTTTGACGATGTCCACCTGCTCAAACATATAAATGACCTTGCCCTTGGGCACATCCTTCAGGAATTCCAGACGGGTGTTATACTTGCCCTCACAGAAAACCAGGGGGGTAATGCCCGCCTTCACCAGTTTCTCAATGGTGCGCTTCAGCCCAGGCCAGTAGAAGGTGCCGTAGTCTTCGCAGCTCATGAACTCGTCGCCAGCAGCGTGAAGGGGAATGAACACGAACTTCTCACCGCGGGCCTTCACCCCGGCCACAAAGCGGTCAGTGTTCATCTGCTCAATGCGCTCAGTGATCGCCAAAACCTCGTCGGGATACATCTTGATATCCATGACGCCCTGCACCAGACCGCGCAGGCTGTCGGCGTACAAATCAAAGGGCGCATGCGTGGTTCCGCCGAAAGTTGCAAAACCCATCTCCTTAATGCACTTGCCCACTTGGATGTTGCGTATCATGTGCTGCTGCATCATCTGCCCGGCCTGCATCAAAGCTTCCATAGCGCTCTTTACGTCAGGCTGTGCCAAAGTGCTCCACTCGGTCATGACCTTCAAATCGTAAACCTCACGGAAGTTCAGCTTAGCCAAGGGTTCCAACGCCTTATACTTGCGGGGCAAAACTTTGGTCAGCATGAAATGGGTGGGGTCCATCAGGTACTCGTCAAACTCATCGTCCTCCATATAAGTACCGTCCATCATCTGAAAGCCGCTGTTCCGGGGCAGCCCATGTGAGGGCCCGGGCAGACGAATAAATCCAGCGCCTAACAGTTCACAGGGGTCGATGGAAAACCCGTACACCGGCCACACCAAATCAGGCTGGAACCGGGTC
>CAZDXX010000015.1:0-18788 GCA_964509595.1 uncultured Oscillospiraceae bacterium | reverse complement strand
CTGAACGTGGATATGCGTATGTACCGCGTCATCTACGATGCCATCAACGAGATCGAAGCCGCCATGAAGGGCATGCTGGCCCCCAAGTTCAAGGAAGTGGAGCTGGGTCAGGCCGAGGTGCGCGAGGTTTTCCGTATCACCAACGTGGGTATGGTCGCCGGTTGCTACGTTACCAACGGCAAGATGCAGCGTAATGCCCAGATGCGTTTGCTGCGTGATAACATTGTCATTTACGATGGCACCATCGCTTCTCTGCAGCGCTTTAAGGACAGTGTAAAGGAAGTTGCTCAGGGCTATGAGTGCGGTATTACCTTTGAGAAGTTCCAGGATATCAAGGTGGGCGACGTGATCGAAGCTTTCTTAATGGAACAAATCGAAGTGTAACAGATGAAAACTGCCCTGAAAAACCAAATCACAGCCCAGCGCAGCGGGTGTGATTTGGAGAGGACGAGCAACGAAACAAAGCGGATGTTCGGCGAAAGCCGGACGGAGCGGAGTGGAGTTTGTGAGGACGAGATGGAGCAGATCGAGGTCTAATCCAATAATAATTAACCCAAAGGGGCGGGCGAAACGCCCGTCCCTTATTTGATATAGGAGACGAAGATTATGGCAAGTAATCGTATTGGACGTATTAATGAAGAAATCCAGCGCGAGCTGTCTTCTTTGATTCGTTCTGTGAAGGATCCCCGTGTGACCGGTATGGTGTCTGTCACCGCCGTAGAGACCACCCCCGACCTGCGCTATGCAAAGGTCTATATCAGCGTACTGGACAAGAGCGATTGTTCTCAGGTGCTTAAGGGACTGAAATCGGCCGCTGGTTGGCTGCGCCGTGAGTTGGGCCATGCGTTGAACCTGCGCTATACTCCCGAGCTGCAGTTTGAACAGGATAATTCTATTGACAAGGGTGCTCATATTCTGGATATGCTGCGTGACCCCAACATAGTCAAACCGGCGAACCCCGCCAACGCCCACATCATTCTGGACGAAGACGAGGAGTGAGAATCATGACTGCAATCGAGGTCGCTGCTCGTTTAAAGGAGCAGGACAACATCCTGATTCTGACCCATCGCCGCCCCGACGGTGACACTGCCGGCTGTGCGGCGGCCCTGTGTGTGGCTCTGCGGCAGGTTGGCAAGACGGCATATGTGCTTCCCAACGAGGATGCTACCGCCCTGATCGCCGCCTATCTGAACGGTGTGGAGGCTCCGGAGGGATTTGAACCCTCCTTCGTTGTCAGCGTGGATATCGCTGAGGAAAATCTGTTTCCCACCAGTGCTGAGAGGTGGAAGGGCAAGGTGGATTTGGTTATCGACCATCACCCGTCCAACACCGGATTCGGCAAGGAAAACTGTGTGGATGCTGCCTGTGCTGCCTGTGGTGAGCTGATGTATGATATCTGTCGTGAACTGGGAGAAATTACTGCAGAGATCGCATTGCCTCTATATGTGGCCGTATCCACCGATACGGGCTGTTTTGTGTACGGAAATACCACGGCACGTACCCATCGGGTGGCTGCTGATCTGATAGAGGTAGGAATTGACTATCGTGAGGTCAATAAGAACCATTTCCGTACCAAGAGTGCCAAGCGTTTGAAGCTGGAAGCGATCCTGATGAACAGCATTGATTTTCAGCAGAATGGAACGGTGGCGATTGGGGCAATTTCACTGGCTGATATGGCGTCTATCAACGCCACAGAGGACGATGCGGAAGATATTGCTGCTTTCATTGGTCAGATTGAGGGTGTTTCCACTTCTGTGACCATCCGCGAACTGAAACCTGGTGAGTGCAAAATCAGTGTGCGTACCAATCCTACTCTGCTTAATGCCACTAAGGTGTGTGCTCTGCTGGGCGGCGGAGGTCATGTTTCTGCCTCCGGCTGCACCGTATTTGGCAGCGTGGAGGATGCACGTAAGGCCATTTTGAATGCAATTTTGACCGTTCAGGCAGAAAAATAACCAAATAGAGACGATAGAAAGAGGCCTACAGCAGGAAAATGAAATTCTGCTGTAGGCCTTTTTTGTCAAGCTTGATGTTTTTTGGGGGAGTTGTTATAATCAATTAAATAAGATTTGGGAGTGATTGGAAGTGGATCCATATACTGCTGTGCCCTGTACAAGGGAATTTCCACGACCGGAGAAAGTATCGTGCCCCTATGAATCTGCTTATGAATATGATGTTGTAGTTTGCGGATGCGGATTTGCTGGACTGAATGCTGCCGTGGCAGCGCGAAAGAAGGGCAACCGTGTCCTTGTTGTAGATAAGGGCCGCCCCGGATATTCGGGCGCTTCACCTTGGGCAGGTTGCTTTCGTTGGTTTGATCGGGAGCATGATGACGCGGATGCTTACCGTCAGGCGGTAATGGCCGGTGGCGAGTACATCTGCAATATGGACTGGATTGAAACATGGATACAGGAATCCAAGGCTGCCTATGAACGGCTGAAGGACTGGGGCATTCTGGCGCAATATCCAACTGCAAAGAGTGCGGGAGATTTCCATAAAACACAGGACTTTGCAGGTTATCGGGAGACGTTCGACAAGTTTGACCGCCATAAAAAATGGGTCAATGTCCTGAAACAACACGAGATTCCGTTTCTGCAGCATACCATGGTTACTGATGTGATCGTGGATGAGGGAAAAGCAAAGGGTATTATGGGTTTCCATGTGCCCAGCGGACAGGTCATTACGGTTCATACGAAAGCAGTGGTTTTGGCCACAGGCGGTGGCTGCATCCGTTCTGCCGGACATCCGGTAGGTGGCAACTCCTTTGACGGAGAGTACATTGCTTATCAGTTGGGACTGCCGATTGCAGGAAAGGAATTTGAAGATTTTCATTCCACTTCATCGGCAGCACCAGGAAACCCGTTTTTCAGCGACAGCTGGGTCTATCTGGAGAATATTTGGATCAGCGGCGGCGATATTACGGCTGACAATGTGGATGGCTATGTGGCCGCAAAAGGGAAAGCCCTTATGGTGCGCCGCGTGGAAAACGCCGTGAATGGTGTTGAACCCAGCGACGGCACGGCTGTACTCGATTTGGCAAAGGCCCCATTTACCATTCGCGGTGCGTCCAAACGATACGGAGTCGATCCCGATGAAATTCGCTCCGGCACAGCGGAGGACTGTGGCTTGACGCCTGCCAAGGATGTACACGGCGCGGCGATCGGAACCTGTTCCCATTTGTCTTCCGGTGTGTTCTGTGGTTTGGATGATCGGTCAGGTGATACTGGTATTCCGGGTCTGTTTGTGGCCGGTGACGGAATCCATTCCACCTCGCCGGCCGGTGCAACTTATCCCTGCGGAGTTGGATTTACATCTTGTTTTTGCAGCATTGATGGTGATCACGCAGGCAAGGCGGCGGGAGAATACGCCGCTGCCGCGAAGTTGGAAAAGATTCCGGATCAAATGATCGCTCAGAAGACAGAAGAAATCCTGGCTCCGATATATCTGGAAAAGGGCTTTGACGCAAACTGGGCACGGGATGTGCTGTTGTCCATTATGGCTCCTTACTGGGTGAGCGTGGCCAAAAGTGAGCCCATGCTGCAGGCTGCACTGACACAAGTGCGTTATATGAGCGAGCACGTGATTCCCAGGCTGACTGCGCGCAATGGTCACGACCTGCGTCTGTGTATTGAGATGAAACATAAAACGCTGGCATCGGAACTAAAACTTTTGGCCAGTTTGGCACGAAAGGAAAGTCGTGGAACGTCATATCGTTCGGATTATCCTTATCGTGATGACGAGAACTTCTTATGTTATCTGACCTTGCAAAAGGGTGAAAACGGTGAGACTTGCATTGAGAAAGTACCTGTTAAGGCAGCATGGATCGGTAACAAAGAGCAGGAGTATTCGAAACGATACCTGTACTATTTTCCCGGCGAGCCGGAGGCAAAAGGCTTCACGGTGGAAGAAAAGCCTCGGGGACCGTGGGGCGGAGGTGCCAAGCGATGAGCGTGATACGAGTTGATTTAAACAAGTGTATTGGGTGTCGGAAGTGTGTGGACATCTGCCCGATGGATGTATTCTATTTTAATGAACAGGAAGGTAAGTCGGTTTTGGCTTATCCCGAAACGTGCCAGAATTGCGGGCAATGTTACGTGAATTGTCCGACCCGCTCTTTGGGCATGTCTGCTGATACGTTCGGTTACACCATGACGGCGTTCCGCTGCACCACTACGGCTCCAATGAACCACTATGTATTTACAGATTCGGGTGTACTCCATGAAGTTACAAAGGGCAAACTGCTCTGAATGATTGAAAAATGGCTCTATCCAGAACTTTTGAGTTCTGGATAGAGCCATTTTTTCTGTCTGGATATCAGGGCAGTTTGCTTTCCAACCAAGAGAGAATATCGGCGAAGACTTCTTCGCGGTTGATTTCATTGAGCATTTCATGGCGCCCGCCAGGATAAAGATGCACAACGGTATCTTCGCAGCCAACACTATGGAAAAAGTCCAATACCTTCAGAACGGTTTTTCCGTTCTGTCCCACAGGATCTTTGTCACCGGAGATAAAAAGAATTGGGGTGGCAGAGTTCATCTTCTTCAGGTTGCTCTTTTTGGCAATATACTGCAGGCCTTCCATCATGTCGCGGAACATGCCGGCAGTGGGCATAAAGGAGCAAAGTGGGTCGGCAACATAAGCGTCTACAATTTCCTCATCCCGACTGATCCAATCAGCACGGGTGCGAGCCGGAGTAAACTGCTTGTTGTAAGCGCCAAACGCGATTTGCTCGATCAGGCTGCTGTGAGTGCGGGGACCGGAGGTTTTGCATATTACATTAGCCAAATGCCAGCCGGCAGTGACCAGGGCAGCGGATTCCTGCCCGGTGCCGGAAATAATGGCGCCGGTGATGGTACCGGGCCAGTCAATCAGATAGGTGCGGGCCAGAAAAGAACCCATGGAGTGACCCAGAATGAAATAGGGCAGGTCGGGATACTTCTGCCCCATGAGGCTGCGCAGACGGCGCACATCGGCGGATACGGTGCGCCAGCCGTCTTTCTCGCAGAAAAAACCATACTCTTCGGCACCGGAAGCGGTACGGCCATGGCCCAAATGATCACTGCCTACCACGGTATAGCCCTGTTCAGTCAAAAAGCGGGCGACAGGGGCATAGCGGTCGATGTATTCAGAAATTCCGTGAACAATTTGGACGACAGCCTTTGGCTGGCCGGACTCTGGAAGCCACTGGCGGGCAAAAATTTGATGCTGACCATCACAGGAAGGGAAGCGGAATGTTGTCGTATTTGTCATGGCAGAAACACTCCTTTTACAATTTACAATTGGACGGTTAAATATGTTTTGCCCCGCATCAGGGGAAACATACGCCGCATTTATGGTTTAGTGGGTCAGAAGGAGCATGATGATAAACAAAAATGCGATGACCCAGGTTCCGCCCTTCAACTCTTTGCGTTTGCCGGTGAAGAGGGAGATCACCACCAGAGAAATCAGGCCGAACGCGATGCCGTAGGAGATGTTGTAGGTTAGCGGCATGATGATCATTGTGAGGAATGCGGGGATGGCGCTGGAAGGGGAACGCCAGTCGATATCCACCACGGAGCAGGTCATCAGGAAACCAACGTAAATCAAAGCGGCTGCCGTTGCGCAACTGGGAATCAGCTGTGCGATGGGGCTCAGGAACATGGTAATCAGCAGGAACAGGGATGTAAACACACTGGTCAGACCAGTGCGGCCACCAACCGCTACGCCGGCGGTCACCTCAGACAGAGTGGTGACCGTGGATACGCCACAAATGGCACCGGTGGTGGTGGCAATTGCGTCGGACAGCATGGCGCGGTTCATGTTGGGCACATCGCCGTCCTCAGTGAGCATATTGCCTCGGGCGCAGGCTGCATACAGAGTACCCAAGGTGTCAAACATGTCCACCAAACAGAACGCCAGTGCAGAGGAGGCGATGGTTAGAATCAGGTTGGTGCTTCCGTGAGTGGCGACAAATGCGGAGAAGTCAAATCCCTCGGTCAGGACTTTGCCGAAGGTTTCTGTGCCGAATTGGCGGAATGCCTCGAAGGGACTAACCATCATCAGCTGGAAATCGGCATAGAAGCCGGGAACAGTCAGACCCAGCAGGTAGTATAGGGCAGTGCCGCCCAAGATGCCCCAGAGGATAGCACCGCGCATGTTTCGATGGGTCATGATTACGATACCCAGCAAGGCGATAATACAAACAATCAGGGGCATAATATTGCCCCAGCCGGCCGTCCGGATGTTGAAGGAGGCCAGCGTAACGCAGGTGGAGGAATCCGCGACCACCAGGCCGGAATTCTGCAGACCCAGGAAGGCGATAAACAGACCAATTCCGGCGGGAATGGCGGAACGAACCGGTAGGGGAATAGCCTCAAAAATCTTTTTGCGCAGGCCGGTGGCAGTCAGCAGGATGAATACCAGACCGTCCAGCAGAACCATGACCAGTCCGTTAGCGTAGGTGAAGCCGAAGCCAATGCAGACTGTGTACACAAAGAATGCATTCAGACCCATGCCGCAGGCCTGTGCCAGAGGCAGATTGGCCAGAAGACCCACCAACAGCGTGCCGATAATGGCAGAAATGGCCGTGGCAATGTAGATGGCGCCATAGGACACGCCGAGAGGATTGCTTCCATCACCAAAGGGGTTGGAGAACATGTTGGCGTTGACCATCAGGATATATACCATGGCGAAGAAGGTGGTCAGACCCGCGGTAAATTCGGTGCGCACGGTGGTGCCGTGCTCTTTCAGCTTAAAGAAACGTTCCATATTTATCACCCTGCAAATCTTTTTTTATTTAGCGCATGGATTTTTCAAAGCAGATCAGGTTTTCCCAGATAAAATTCTCAAAGAAAAATTCGCAGCTTCCTGCATAACGGTAGTTTAGCTTGGGGTAGAAAGCTTTAGCGGGCTCGTTGCCCTCGTAGGTGTCCAGACGGATGACCTTGCAGCCCTGTTCCTTGGCCAGATTTTCCGCAAAGGCCACGAAACGTTTGCCACGGCCACCGCCGGTGTGAGTGGGACGGAAGACCAAAGTGTGGATGACAAAGACCTCGTCTCCCTCAGCGGGGATACTCCAAGGGATATTGGCGTATTCCTTGGGCTGGATGTGGTTCAGATTGGCACAGCCCACGATTACGCCTTCCTCTTCATCAACATAGAGGGTACCTGCGGCCAGCGCCTTTTCCGCGGTGGCACGGGTAGGATAAAGGCCTTTTTGCCAGTTGGTGTAGTTTGTATTTGCAGCCTCGTAGTCCAAATGGGCCTCGTAGACCTGTTCACAGCCGTCCAAATCGGCGGCAGTGCCCTTGCGAATCATGTGGATCACTCCGTTCCTGGCAGCGGGGCGTGTGTTAGGAAAGCATGCCCTGTTCAAGTTTCAATTCCAGAATGCGCTGAACGCTTTCGTTGATGCGTGCCTCGGTGATTGTACCTGCTGACACAGCATTTTCCAGCGCGGTCACAGCTTCTTCCAAATCGGCTGGGCAAAGCAGAATATCCACGCCTGCCTGAACAGCCTTCACAGCGATTTCGGCGCTGCTGTAATGGTCGGTCATGGCTTGCATCTGTAAGCCATCCGTTATAACCACGCCGTCAAAACCCATCTCCTGACGCAAAAGTTCGGTGACAATTTCATAGGAGAACAGTGCAGGTTCGCTGCTGATATCAGAAATAATCAGATGACCGATCATCACGGCATCGGTACCAGCATCAATGCCGGCCTGGAAGGGAAGAAGTTCGTTTTCACGCAGCTCGTCCAGGGTTTTATAGATATAGACCGAGCCGTAATGGCTGTCGGAAGAGGTATCTCCGTGCCCGGGGAAGTGCTTCAGGGTACAGGCCACACCGCCCTCATGGAATCCCGCCACGGCAGCGGACACCAGTTCGGCAGCCTGTTCAAAATTATCACTGTATGCACGATCACCGATGACGGTGTTATCCGGATTGGACCATACGTCAGCCACGGGGGCCAGATCCAGATTGAAACCACAGGAGGACAAATCGGTGGCGATGGTCAGGGCGTTTTGAAAGGCGGTATCATAGCCGTCGTCCTTATAATCCAGCATGGCATCCACCCAGGTGGTGCCCACGGTGCTCATCAGACGGTTGACCCGGCCTCCTTCTTCATCGCAGGTCAGAATCAATGGAATTTCACTCATGGATTGAAGTCCGGCGGTCAAGTCAGCGAGCTGCTGCAGGTCGGACATGTTGCTTTTGTCCAAGAGGAAACCGGCCACGGGCCAATTGGTCAGTGCCTGGTCCATGGCGCCATCGACAGACAGGACGGGGGAGGTGCCTGTCAGGGCCTGTGGGTGGACGAGGAACAGCTGGCAGAGCTTTTCATGGAGAGTCATGTTGTTTAAAATCTCCGTTGCCCGAACAGCACGCAGTTCTTCCTCTGTCGGTGTGGGAGTGGGATTCGGTGTCAAATCAGGGGTGGAGACCGGGGCGGGAGTGAGTTCCGGGGTATCAGCCGAACTTGAGACTGGGGTGTTTTCCGGGATATCCGCAGAGGGCATTTTTGCATCTGTGCAGCTTGCGAGGAGTAAAAAACAAAGAAGTGCTGCGAAAACCGAGCGGAGTTTTTTGTGGCGCACAAAGACACCTCCTGCAAATAAAACATGCTATAACGACGGTTTTTGTCATTATAGCATGTTTTGAGCTGTGATTCAATTATTGTCAGGATGGGTTTTCCACAATAATCAGGCCGTATTCTGCATCTGTATCGGTGTCGTCCAACTCCAGAGAAAGCACTGCTTTTTCCGTTTCTGTGTTTATCGTATCAAGAGTGGAGAAAAAGTATTCGGCAGACACCACGTATGTTAGATTACCTTGGTCGTCTTCCATGACATCAAATTCGTCCAGACCTTCGGGCAGAGAAGTGTCGCTCAGAGTAAGAACACCACAGTAGGTGATAGATTGCGCGCTGTCGGCTCGTTCCACCGGCTCGCTGCTTGTTGCGACCGTACTGTTATGGACAACTTCTTCGTTCGCTATGGCATCGTCATAGGTGACAGTTTGCATTTGATCTTCGACAAAGTCGTATGTGGCAGAAGTTTTATTTTCCATAACACTCTCGGGTACTGCCTGATCCATAACGGCGGATTCCGCCGTGTTGTAATCGGCAGCAGTATCAGCGGTAGCGGCGTCAAAATTGCTGCTTTTGCGCGCAAAATCAGGCAGTGCAGTCGCACTCACTGCAATAATGACCACAGCTGCCGCAGAAGCGACCCAGCGTTTCCAGGGCGTCCGGGCTTTTGGGGGTTGAGCGATGGGGATAACGTTATCTGTCTGCTCTTGAGTAGGATTGGCGGAGATGGCATTCATAACGGCATCGGCGAATCCAGTGGGTGCGGGAATTTCTTCTATATCAACAGTCGCTGCTTGCAGCGTACGAAGGTCATCGTAAAGGGCGCTGCACGCGGGGCAGTGGGCCAGATGTTCTTCCAGCGCAGCCTGTTCGTCAGCATTCAGCTGATTATCCAGTGCAGCGCTGATCCAATCAAGGATCTCATCGCAAGATCGCATGCAGTTCACTCCTTTCCGTTGTTGTTCGATATTGTAGACGAGAATGGGGGAGAAAAGTTCCCTGTTTCCAGCAAAATGTTTCGCAGGGAAAGTCGGGCACGAGCGATGCGGGATTTGACCGTACCTTCGCCCAGTTCCAGTCGTTCGGCGATCTCAGCATAGGACAAACCGTCCAGTTCCCGCAGTATGAGAACCTGTCGATGTTCATCGGACAGCTTCAGCAGAGCCTGTCCTACGGCATGGCGCAGCTCTTTGCGTTCCAATTCCTCTTCTGGATTGAAACGATGGTCGGGCACGTCGGTGGGTGCAGCGCTTTCCTCGTCATCCAGTGAGGTGACTGTCGCAGCGGTTTTTCGACGCTTTTCTTTGCGCAGAAAGTCAATGCACAGGTTGCTGGTCAGTCGATACAGCCATGTGGAAAAGCTGCTGTCACCCTGGAAAGAAGGCAATGTGCGCCAAGCGCGCAGAAAGGCCTCTTGAGCAAGGTCAGCGGCATCCTCCGGATTTCCCGCCATGCGGTAGGCCAGAGAGTATATTTTGTTTTGATTAGCCTCCACCAGTTGGGCAAAAGCGTTCTGATCACCGCGCTTGGCACGGGTGACCAGCTCCTGTTCGGTCATGACATTTGTCACCTCAAATCGTTTTTGATTCCTTTGGTGATACGATAAATATCGTCCATCGTTTCGATTTTGCAGATTTGCTCCTTGTAGTAACCTGAATGGGGGACCCCTTTTAGGTACCAAGCATAATGGCGGCGAGCCTCCAGACAGGCAATTTTTTCGCCCTTGTGGGCAGCGGATAGCTCAAACTGCCGTACAGCCACATCGCAACGATCGGACAAGGGCGGCAGCTCAGGCACCTCTTCCCCGTTCAGTGCAGCAGCACACTGCTGGAAGATCCAGGGGTTGCCAAAGACGGCACGTCCGATCATGGCCATGTCGGCACCGGTATATTTCAGAATGCGTACAGCCTCTTTGGGGCCAAATACATCGCCATTGGCAATGACAGGGATAGAGACGGCCTGTTTGACATCGCGAATGCAGTCCCAGTCGGCTACACCGGAATACATTTGAACACGGGTACGACCGTGAACGGCGACAGCAGAGGCGCCGGCTTGCTCCATCAGTTTGGCAAATTCCACGCAGTTTACATGCCCTTTGTCCCATCCTTTGCGGAATTTAACGGTAACAGGAACTCCGCCGCCCTTGACCACGGCCTCCACAATTTTGGCAGCCAGTTCAGGCGTGCGCATCAGGCCGGAGCCATCGCCACTGTTGGCAACTTTGGGAACGGGACAGCCCATATTGATATCCAGGATTTCCGCACCGGACACCTGAACGGCGATGGCGGCTGCTTCACCCATGCACTCCGGATCACTGCCGAACAGCTGTGCAGCAGCGGGATGTTCATCTTCGGCCAGCTTCAGCAAGGGGATGGACTTTTTGTCCTGATAACACAATGCCTTGGAGGAGACCATCTCGGTCACAGTATAGCTTGCGCCCAATTCGCGGCAAATGGTGCGGAAAGCGATATCCGTTACACCTGCCATAGGGGCCAGAGCCAGTTTTCCGGAAATTTCAATGTTGCCGATCTTCATGGGGGACCTCCAAATACATAAGTGAACATAAAAAGACAACTTATCATAACATAAAGAAAAAAGGGGGGCAAGAACAAAAGGGTTACAGGCAGACGCTTTCCGACGATGTTTTTCCAATATTTGGGTTATTATCATTTTGACCGAAGCATAAATTGGAGGAATCGGTATGTCTGCGAAAGAAGAAATCAAGGAGAAAGTCAACCGTGCCCGAGATGCGGGACAA
Source organism: uncultured Oscillospiraceae bacterium (assembly GCA_964509595.1). Taxonomy (GTDB): domain Bacteria; phylum Bacillota; class Clostridia; order Oscillospirales; family Oscillospiraceae; genus JAJPXI01. The sequence goes on along the minus strand of CAZDXX010000015.1, from coordinate 7,461 downwards.
GTAGTGCTGCACTGGCCGGTTTTGGTGCAGGTGGCGGAGTATCTGATCCGTATGCTGCTGGGTGGAGTGTTGGCCGGAGCAGAAATTTTTGGTGGATACGCGCCGTTTGCGCTGGGACTAACGGCGGCATCCGGAGCAGGGCTGGAAGGTTTGTCGGCACTGATAGGAGCATGTTTTGGGTACATGGTCTTTCGGGGTTTTTTGGACGGACTGCCCTATGTGGCGGCATGTATTTTGACGTTTTCGGTATCCTTCGCCTTTTATGATGTGAAGCTATATCGGCAGGGATGGTTCATGCCGGTGATTGCTGCACTTTTGGGTGGAGTGACCGAATTTGTGTACTTATCGGACACGTTGACTGGAGTGGCACAGGTTGTGTTTTTTGCCACGGAACTGCTGATGATTGCTGCGTCTGCATTTTTTTACCGTCTGGCACTGTCTCCCTGGACGCAAAAGCGGGAGGATGTTGAATTGTCGGGGCGGCAGGTGGTCAGTTTGTTCATTCTTGGCTGTACAGTGCTGATTTCCCTGGCAGAAGTACGTTTTGTGGGGATTTCCATCGGCTGTTTGGCGGGAGCACTGGGTACCATGATTGCTGCGTGGAAGGGCAACGCCGGCGTAGGTGCCGCAGTGGGCGTATGTACGGGATTAGCCATGGATTTGGCTTTGGGGATGACACCTCAGTACACGATGGCGTATGCATTTGCCGGTTTGTTGACCGGGGTGTTTCGGAATCAGGGGAAACTGTTCGGAGCATTGACCTACGTGCTGGCCAATGGAGTGATGGTACTTTGGAATTGGGATAGCGGGCCGCATTTAAGTATTTTGTACGAGGTGTTTGCAGCATCGGTGATCTTTATGGTGATGCCGGAGCGGGTGTTTCGGCGTGTTTCCGCATGGCTGTCGCGAGAGCGCTCCGGTGGCGCGGCGGTGGATGAAAGGACAAAAGCATATGCCAGAGAACGGCTGGAAGAAACGGCCAATGCTTTCCGGGAGTTGTACGATACTTTGCGTACCTCTTTTCGTCGGGTCGCCCCCAATGATATGGACGGCAGCGGGGTTTTCCACCGGGCAGCGAACAAGGTGTGTGTTTTGTGCGCGTTACGGGATCACTGCTGGCAGCGGGAGTATCCCACCACCATGAATGCGTTGAATGACGGTCTGCCTCAAATGCTGAAGCGTGGGCGCGGACTGGCCGAAGATTTTCCGCTTCATTTTCGAAGCAAGTGCTTGAATTTCCCTCTTCTCCTGGCTACCGCCAACGAAGAACTGACCGCCCTGCGATATCGCCGGCAGTTCCAGAGTCGGGCTCGGGAGGGCCGGGAAGCGGTTTGCCGACAATATGGGATGTTTGCGCACTCTCTGGATGAAGTGGTGCGGCAAATGGGAGACGAGCCGGTTCGGGATCTCGGGCGAGAACGGCGTTTGCGGCAGCATCTGGCGACCCTGGGCATCGAGGCCGCTGCGGCGACTTGGTATGATCGGGCTGGCCATCTGATTATGGAAGTGTCCGGTTCGGAACTGGATGCACTGAAAAACCAAGAGGAGAAAGAAAAGCTGACTCGCCTGCTGCGCGTTCCCCTAAACGAGCCGGAGGAGCGGAAGGACGGAGAAATTACGTATTTGCGCTGGCGGCAGGCGGAACCGTTGATGGCGGTGGCCGGAGTGTCTGCACAGAAGAAGGAAGGGCAGACGGTCAGCGGGGATGCAGGTGCCTGGTTCAAGACGGATGAAGGCAGTTTGTTTGTGCTGTTGTGCGATGGGATGGGGAGTGGAGCTGATGCCCATCGGGAGAGTACCTTGGCCATTCGACTATTGGAAAAATTCCTGCGCTGTGGTATGGAACCGGAGGATGCCCTGAATACCCTCAACAACGCACTTGCCCTGCGGTGTGAGGAAGAAGGTGGATTTACGACGATTGACCTGTTTTGTCTGGACCTTTATACAGGTGAGGCCGGGTTCTACAAATTAGGGGCGGCACCCACCTATGTACGCCGTAAGGGCGTAGTAACCCGTGTCAATGGCTGCGCTTTGCCGGCGGGGTTAACTGTCGGGGAAAGCGGACCGGATGTCAGTAAGATGCGGCTGGAAGCTGGAGACAGTGTAGTTCTGGTCAGCGATGGCATTGCGGACGCACGGGAGGATGGTTGGATCAAAAGCGTCCTGGCCGAGTATGACGGCAATGACCCCAAGACACTGGCGGCACTGCTGATGGAAGGGAGCAATCAACGGGAAGGTGCCACAGATGATCGCACAGTAGTTGTATTAACAGTGAAGGAACGATAAAAAAGGCTCTTGCTGCAAATCACTGCAGCAAGAGCCTTTTGGCGCACAGTCAGTTGTTTTCAAGTGCCATGACCTTGTCGATACGACGCTGATGGCGGCCGCCTTCAAACTCGGTATTCAGAAAGGCATCCACGATTTGCTCGGCCAGATTTGTGCCGGTCACGCCTGCACCGATAGCAACCACGTTAGCATCGTTGTGACGGCGGGTCATTTCGGCAGACCAGGCCTCGTGGCACAGAGCACAGCGAATGCCGTTGACCTTGTTGGCTGCCATGGAGGCACCAATACCGGTGGTACACAGGACAATGCCCTTTTCACATTCACCTGCGGCAACTGCTTTGACGGCGGGAGCCACAAAATCGGGGTAGTCGCAGCTATCAAGGCTGTTGGTGCCGAAGTCCTTAACGGCGATGCCTCTGCTTTCCAGATAGGCTTTCAGGTGGTTTTTCAGAGTCAGAGCTCCGTGGTCACAGGCAATAGCGATCATATCGCGTTTCCTCCTATAGATTAGAATTTTTTAAGTTCAGGTGTTCTATGGTCATATATGGCAACATGGTCGAAGCCGCAGGCTTGAAGTAAAGCATAAGATTCCAAAATGCCTTTTCCTACATCCACAGGGTAATGGGCATCTGAACCGGTGGTGATCAACCGGCCGCCTAAGTCTTTGTAAAGTTTCAAAATATCCCGCCAGTCCTCCACCGTGTTGCCGCGGCAGGTATTGACTTCGATGGAATGACCGGTGTCAATAACCGTGCGAAGAATAGCAGCGAGACGATCCCGATAGGGAGTCAGAGAGATTTCCTGTCCATCCCGGTGCATGTAGCGCAGGGGATATATGATGTGGCCCAAAATATCATAGCAGTCTGGCATTGCAACCAGTTCTTCCATGCTGGTGAAATAGTCGTCCAAAGCGGTGTGGCAAGCTTCGGGCGTGTAGAAACGGGCGAAGAAGTATTCGCCGCCGCCGTTGCACTCGCGGAAATTGTGGATCGATCCGATGACCTGGTCCAATGCATCTCCGGCTTGGGCCAAAATCCCTCGGGCGTGTTCCGGAGAAACAAATGCCTCGCCCAATTCGATGCCCAGATGCAGGATCAGCTTGTCCTTGAATAAGGGAACGGTTTCAGAAAACTGCGCCAGTGAGGGAGCCCAGTCATAGGTCAGGTTACGCGATCCGTCCTCTGTCAGCATATCATAATGATCCGTGACGGTCAATGCGGAAAATCCGGCGTTGACTGCCGCTTGTGCCATTTCGGACAGGGGGACATGTCCATCCATGGATAGGATGGAGTGAGTATGCAGATCGGTTAAATACATAAATAACTCCTTAGAAGGGCCAAGAGGGGAACCACTTGATAAAGGTTTTCATGAACTGCGTGGGTACACGGATGCCAACTAAAACAGGGTAGAAAAGAGCATACAGACCTACTGCGCTGCCGGTCAGACCATAGACCGCCGGTTTCCATTTACGGCCGGATTCAATCAGGTCATTCATGACGTAGGCCAGAGCCAAACAAAGGAAAATGACGGAGGGGAAATAATGATAGGCGAAGGTAGTGCGGCTGATAAAAACCCAGGGAAGTAACTGAGCCAAATAACCAATCACGATGAACAGACCCTTGCCGCAACGTCGGCGGATGGTTTGTACTGCCGTTACGATTATGGCGGCCAGCCCGGCCCAGGAAACGATGGGGTTGTTAAAGGCGGCAAAGCGGGTAGTGAAGCCTGCTTCCACTTCGTTGACCATATAGTACAGGATAGGTCGAATGTCCAAAATCCACTGATACCAGCGGGATGAGTAGGGATGGGTTGCGTCTACGCCTTGATGATAGGTCAGCATGAATACCTGATTATCCCAAACGTATTTCAGGAACTCTTGTCGAGTGCTGAGACCCTCGGCACTGGCGATGGGCAAGTAGGAGGCCAGGTAAATAGCCAGCGGGATGATTACAAAGGTAAGGATGCAAAACAGGATGGTTTTAATGACCCAACTCAAACGATGAGGAGTATCCTCTGTCTGAGGCCAGGCTCGACACTTCCAGAATAGGCCCAGGAAGAAAAGTACGGCCAGCCCTACACCACCGTAGACTACAATCCACTTGCTGGCGATGCCAATACCAAACATCAGGCCGGACAGAAACAAGGGCAGAGCACATTTGTAGAAGGGTGTGCCTGCGGGCAGAGCCAGCCAGCGGTACAGGAAAAAGAACATGGCCAGAATAAAGAACACACCGTAACTGTCGATAGTAGCAATGCGGGTCTGAGTCAGGTGCATGAAGTCGAAAGTGAACAGTGCCGCACCACACAGAGCAATGACGGTTTTCCCAAACAGATTTTTTAGGAACACGTAAATCAGCGGTACCATCAATACGCCAAACAGTGTGCCTATAAAGCGCCAACCAAAGGGAGTCATACCAAACAGAGCGATACCGATGCTGATAAACAGTTTGCCCAGAGGAGGGTGGGAATCTTCGTAGGGCGAAATATTGCGCAGATGCTCAAAAGCAGTGCGGGCGTGGTATATTTCATCGAAATAAGCACTGTTGGTCCAATGGCTGGCTTTTGGAGCCAGGTTTTGCTCGTCAAATAGAGCTTCTGCGCCTTCTTGGGGTTGAACAGTGACCAGATTTCCGCTTGTGTCAAAGATAGCCAGTTCTCCGATTTCGATCTGTTCAGAACAGGTGGCGGTTAAGCAGAAATAACGGGCGGAACAGCTGCCCTCAGGCAGTTCTTCCGGCTCTAGCCAGTAAAATAAATTGGAGTATGCCTGCTTCAATTCGACACTTTCCCAGTTTACACCATCGGAGGAGAATTCCAGCTCATAAGATCCGGTCCAAAGGCCGGTATAGTATTCAATACGGCCGATGGAGACGGTTCCCGAGGCGGTAAACGTGACAGAGTCACCTGATTTCATATTCAGATAACTTTGAGGTGCTTTGGTGTTGCCTAAACTCCAGAAGGCGGTGGCGGCATACACGACAGTTAAAAGCAGAAGGGGCAGCGCGTCCTTTTTTTGCATGCGATGAAGAGGAGCAGAAAAGGTGAAACGCTTCTTCTCGCCCGTTTGAGCGCGCGCGATCCACTCCAAGGTACCCTTTCGAGGTGTCATGGCGTGAATGTAATATGCAAAAAAGCAAAGAATGCCAGTTGCGGCTAGTATGGGGAATAGGTAAGAAATATAAAGTGTCATGGCAGTTTCTCCCAATAAAAAATAAGGGATGGACATGCAGTCCATCCCTTATTTTATTTCTTTTTCTTTTTCTTGTCAAAAAAAGTTTTCGACGTATCTTTGTCGGATTCTTTGTCGGGGTCTGAATCGTTTTTGATCTCGCCCATGGCCATGCCGAATGCCTTCATGGCTTCTTTCTGATTCTTGGTCAAACCGGTGGGAGTTTTGACCGTTACAGTAACATACTGATCACCACGGCCGCGGCCATTGACGCTGGGAATGCCTTTGCCGCGCAGGCGGAACGTGGTACCGGTCTGAGTGCCCTCGGGCAGGGTGTACTTGACGGGGCCGTCGATCGTGTCGATAGTCAGTTCCGCACCCAGTGCAGCCTGCACAAAGGAAACCGGTTGTTCCAGCAGGATGGTGGTGCCATCGCGGCGGAACTTGGAATGGGGGCGCACGGTGACCGAGACAATCAAATCACCGGCAGGGCCGCCGTTAGTTCCTGCTGCACCCTGACCGCGCAGAGAGATGGCCTGACCGTTGTCAATACCTGCGGGGATCTTGACTGTAATTCGACGCTGGCGGCGTACTGTCCCCTCGCCATGACAGGAAGTACAAGGCTGATGAATTATTTTACCCTTGCCGTTACACTTATCACAGACAACGGTGCTGGTAAAGAACATGCCGCCCGCGCCGCGCTGAACCCGAACCTGACCGGAGCCGTGGCACTGAGAGCAAACTTCTGCTGTGGTTCCGGCCGCGCAGCCGGAGCCTTGACAGTCGGTACAGGTCTCACTGCGTGTTAGATTAATTTCTTTCTCGCAGCCGAAAGCAGCCTCTTCAAATGTAATGGTCAAATTAGCGCGCAGGGAGTCACCCTTCCGGGGGGCGTTGCGGTTCTGCTGGCGGCTGCCGCCACCGAAACCGCCACCGAAGAAGGAACCAAAAATATCGCCCAAATCGATGTCGCCAAAATCACCGCCGAAGCCGCCAAAGCCGCCGCCGGCATTGAAATTGGGATCCACGCCGGCGTGACCAAACTGGTCGTAGCGCGCGCGTTTATCCTTGTCGGACAGGACTTCGTAAGCCTCATTGACCTCCTTGAAACTGGCCTCGGCGGCGGTGTCGCCGGGGTTCAGGTCGGGATGGTACTTTTTTGCCAGCTTACGGTATGCCTTTTTCAACTCATCGTCTGAAACGCCTTTAGAAACGCCCAGAACTTCGTAATAATCTCGTTTCTGTTCTGCCAAAGAAATTCACCTCGCTTGGTGGAATAGGTAAACAGGGGAAATGGCGGGAGAAACTCTCCCGCCGATTTCCTGAAAAATTCAATTACTGCTCGTCGACCACTTCGTAGTCAGCATCCACTACGTTGGGATCGCTGTTGCAGGAGTCACAGTCGCCGCCGCAGTTTGCACCGCCCATGTTGGGGTCGCCCTGGGGGTTGGCCTGAGCATACATCTTTTCAGCGATGGGATAGAAAGCCTTGGTGGCTTCTTCGGTAGCTGTCTTGATGGCCTCTACATCGGTGCCCTTCATAGCTTCCTTCAGGTTGTTGATAGCAGCCTCAACAGAAGCCTTGTCGTTGGCGTCGATCTTGTCGCCGGCCTCTTCCAGAGCCTTCTCGGTCTGGTAGACGACCTGGTCAGCCTGATTGCGGATGTCGACCTCTTCCTTGCGCTTGGCATCCTCAGCAGCGAACTGCTCGGCTTCTTTAACGGCCTTCTCCACCTCTTCCTTGGACATGTTGGTGGAGGAGGTGATGGTGATGTGCTGTTCCTTGCCGGTGCCCAGATCCTTAGCGGACACGTTCACGATGCCGTTTGCATCGATGTCGAAGGTAACTTCAATCTGGGGCACACCGCGGCGGGCGGGAGCGATGCCATCCAGGTTGAAGCGGCCCAGAGTCTTGTTGTACTGAGCCATCTCGCGCTCGCCCTGCAGCACATGGACCTCAACGGAGGTCTGGTTGTCGGCGGCGGTGGTGAAGATCTGGCTCTTCT
>CAZDXX010000014.1:0-18791 GCA_964509595.1 uncultured Oscillospiraceae bacterium | reverse complement strand
GGGGTTGCGCTTACAGATAGCAGCATACTCATCGCTGTGAGTGCCAATAAAGCTGGGCAGCAGGATGCCCATATCAACGCCATAAGCGTCCATATCAAACAGGGCCTGGCCGGAGTTGTCAACAGCCTCTACTTCGCGATAAACGCCGTCAACGTTGGTATTCTTGCTGGTTTCGTCCTTCTTGCCGCAATGAATGTGGGCATCGACAACAAATCTACCGATCTTGCTCATGATCATTCTCCTTTTTTGAAAATTTAATTCTTTGTTCTTCTTCAGAACATACGCTCGGTTATACATATTTTACATTTCTTGGTTTCGAATGTCCAATTAAACATAGTTATAATGCCATAAAGCACGGACATTTTCTCCTATATTTTACCAGTTCTTTTTTCCGTTGTCCAAAGAAAAAACAATCTCATCGTTTCAAATTTCAAAAAGACGACGTCGCAACATGCAACGCCGCCTTTATAGCAATATAAATCGTTACTATCAACATAACATTTTAGCTCATTTACGTTCCACACGGCTCGTCCGGCTTCAGAACAGATGCATTTTCAATCAGAAAATCGATCAAATCCTGCTGCTCCTTGGTCAAGCTGTTTTTTCCGTTCCAAGCCACGACTAAATCGCAATAAAGCGGCGGCGACAGAGGTGCGCTGTGTTTCCCCGCAATATGTTTGGGCGCAAGAGCAATCCCTTGTCCACGGTGAGCAAGATGAACATTACTGTCCGGAAAACCGTCATGAAACAGCTTACGCGGAGCAATTTCATTGTCATCCAGATATTTTCGTATGTACCCCGGGAGCGTCTTGGAGGATTTTGCAAAAATCAGTGTTTCATCTTTCAGCATATCCGGGGTGACCGCTTCGCATTCATTAAAGCGATGTTCTGGAGAAAAGGCGGCATAGAACTCTACGCGAGTGTACTCCCGCTGCTCGAGCAATGGGTTCACGATGTCTTTGCTGAATACACCTATATCAATGCCTCGATCCACCAAACTCTTGGCAACGGCTGCATGTCCCTTCTGCTGCAGGTTCAGACTGATTGACTTATTCTGCACCACATAATTGGACAGAAGCTCTGGCAGAAGCCCCGGACACATAGTAAAGGGAATCGCAAGACGGATTACCTCACGCTTCTTGAAAAAGCTGGCATTCAGTTCCTCCCGCATACTGGTCACTTCATTATGGATGGCAACCGCATGCTTGAGAACCATTTCGCCAACCTGAGTCAGCGAAAAGGCCTTGCTGTCGCGATCAATCAGTTCCACGCCGTATTCTTCCTCTAACTTTTTGACTGCCGTGGAAACCGCAGGTTGTGTAACCATCAGTTCCTCAGAAGCACTGGTAAAGTTTCCGTATTTACACAAAATCCGGAAATATTCCAACTGATAAAGTTCCATCTCCTCACTCCTTTACATGCCGGGATTATCCGGAGTTTTCCTGTTAGAATGAAGTTTATTATAGCACAAATTGCCGAAAACGTCAACAAAGCTCCGACCGAAGTCGGAGCTTTGTTCATACTGTATGTTCGGTTCAGACTCTCCAGCACTGCACAAAGTGTCCGGCAGACACTTCACGCAGTTCCTGAGGCTTGAGACACTCTTCCGAAGCATAAGGACAACGGCCGGCAAAGCGGCAGCCGGGCTTCGGCTCAACAGGAGAAGTCAGCTCACCCTTGATCAGGATGCGCTCCTTCTTGTTGTGGATATCCGTGGAGGGAATCGCGGACAGCAATGCCTGAGTATAAGGATGCAGAGGATGCTCAAACAATTCCTCGCTCTCACCAGTCTCCACCAGTTGGCCCAGATACATAACGCTGATCTGATCAGAAATGTGACGAACAACAGACAGGTCGTGAGTCACGAACATGTAGGTCAGCCCCTGTTCTGCCTGCAAATCCTGCAGCAGGTTCAGAACCTGAGCCTGAATGGACACATCCAGCGCAGACACAGGCTCGTCACACACCACAAACTTAGGATCCATAGCCAATGCACGGGCAATGCATACACGCTGGCGACGGCCTCCATCCATCTCGTGGGGATACGCCATGCGCAGACGACGTGCGATGCCCACCATATCCATCAGCTTAGTAATTTCTGCCTCAACCGTGGAACGGGTGGCCTGGCCGGAACGCAGCAGCACTTCCTTCAGAGTCGCTTCCACCGTAAAGCGGGGGTTCAGAGAAGAGAATGGATCCTGGAAAATGATCTGCATGTTTTTACGCAGTTCCTTCAGCTCATGGGCATTTACATGAGTGACATCCTTACCCTCGTAGTAAATGTTACCGCCAGTACTCTCCAGCAGATGGATAATAGTACGGCCCAGGGTGGACTTTCCGCAGCCGGACTCGCCGACCACGCCCATGGTCTTACCACGTTCAAAAGACATGGTAACATCATCCACAGCGTGCAGCTTGCCACGAGGCGTATCGAAATACTTTTTCAGACCTTTAATTTCAACTAATGCAGACATGTCAACCCTCCACCTTTGCAGCTGCTTCAGCAATTACCTTCTTGCAGCTGCAGTAATGTGTACCGGACAGTTTTTCCATTGTCACAGCCTGCTCACAGCAGCCTTCATCAGCATACGGACAGCGAGGATGGAACTTACAGCCGCCGGGCAGGTCAGACGGATCGGGCATCATACCGTCGATGGGCTTCAGTCGATCCGCACCCTTACTCATGTTGGGCAGGGACCCGAACAGGCCCAGCGTATAGGGATGCTGAGCATGATCAAAGACTTCCTCAACAGTGCCGCTCTCCACAAGTTCACCGGCATAGACCACAGCAACACGGTCGCAGGTCTCTGCCACAACACCCAGATCATGGGTGATCAGAATCATAGAAGTGCCCTTCTCGTTTTTCAGGTTGTTAATCAAATCCAGAACCTGAGCCTGAATGGTTACGTCCAGTGCGGTAGTAGGCTCGTCTGCAATCAACAGGTCGGGGTTGCAGGCCAAGGCAATGGCGATGACTACACGCTGCTTCATACCGCCGGAGAACTGATGGGGATACTCACGGGCACGGCCCTTGGGGATACCGACCATTTCCAGCATCTCAGCAGCCTTATGCAGAGACTCCTTCTTGCTGCAGCCGGTATGCAGACGGATACCATCGGCAATTTGATCGGCCACACGCATGGTGGGGTTCAGGGCAGTCATGGGATCCTGGAAGATCATAGAGATGCGAGCACCGCGGATTTTGCGCATGGAGTTGTTATCCAACTTCATCAGATCCTGACCGTCAAACCAGATCTCGCCGTTTTTTACTTTGGCGGGGGGATCAGGCAGGATACGCAGGATGGACTTGGCAATGGTGGTCTTACCGGCACCGGTTTCACCCACCAAGCCAAGAGTTTCACCTTTGTTCAAGTCAAAAGAAACGCCGTTAACTGCCTGGATTACGTCTTTGCCGGAGGTATACTCTACCACCAGATCCTTGACAGACAGGAAGGTGTTAGTATTGTTTTCCATATTAACTTCCCCCTTCCGTCAATCTTTCAGTTTCGGGTCAAGCGCATCGCGCAGACCATCGCCGAACAAATTCAGGGACAAAACAAACAGTGCCATAAACAGTCCGGGGAACAAAACCTGGTAGGGATGGTAACGCATGACAGAACGGGCACTGGAAATCATAGCACCCCACTCGGGAGTGGGTTCCAGAACACCCAACTGAATGAAGCTCAGGTTAGCCGCCATCATGATGGTACCGCCAACGCCCATGGTGGAGTTTACAATCAGAGGAGAAATGGTGTTGGGCAGGATATGCACAAACATCAGTCGCGGCTTGCCACAGTTCGTAGCCTGCGCAGCCTCAACATACTCCAACTTACGTTCACTCAAGAACTGGGCACGAACCATGCGGCTGGTCAGAGTGATACGTCCAATGCCCAGGGCAACCATGGTTTCAAAGAAACCGGTACCCAGAGCCATGGAGATAATGACAGCAAGAATCATGGAAGGAATGGACTGCATCAGATCGCCGAAACGCATGATGATCTCTTCCACCCAGCCGCCGAAGTAACCTGCCAGACAGCCCAGAACAATACCGATCACCAGACCGATAATAACGGCACCCACGCCCAGGCCAATGGAGTAACGGGTACCAATCAGCAGACGGCTGAAAATATCGCGACCGTACTGATCGGTGCCGCACAAATGCGCCAAGGAGGGGGACTGGTTCTTATTTACCAAATCAAATGTTGCATAATCATAGGGGGCAATTAGGGGCGCAATGATTGCAATAATTACATAAATCGCAAAGATAACCATGCCCGCCACAGCCAGCTTGTTCTTGCACAGGCGCCCCATGACTTCTTTAAACTGGCTTTGCTTTTTCAGTTTTTCGAGGGTCTCACCTTGCGCAAGATTTTTTTCCTTAAGCACGGATTTCAACCCCCTTCTTCTTCATAGCGCGAGCCTTGCGACGCTTCTTGCTGCTGCCCTCATACTGAGCCTTGATACGAGGATCAACAAAGGCAAACGCAAGGTCTACAATCAGCATGACCAGGCAGAACGCAATGCACAGCACAACAACCGTGCTGCGAATAATCGCATAGTCACGACCGCCGATAGCCTGAACCATGTACTGACCAATACCGGGGATAGAGAACACGTTCTCAATAACCACGGTGCCGCCCAAGCTGGTACCAAAGCTGTTGCCGGTAGTCTGAATCAGAGGAATCAAAGCATTGGGCAGAGCGTAGCGGAACAGGATAGCCTTTTCCGACACACCCTTGGCGCGAGCAGTTGTGATATAGTCACTGCGGATAACTTCCAGCATACTCGATCGCGCCTGACGTGCCATCTGGGCGATACCACGCAGCGAATTGACAATGATAGGTAATATCCATCCTGTCCAACTTGTAATGCCATAGGCAGGCAGCAGATGCAGCTTCTGAGAGAAAATAAGGATCAGCTGCAGGCCGAACCAGAAAGCGGGAATGGAAACGCCTACCAGAGCAATAACCATGCACAGGTTGTCCAGCCACTTACCGCGATGAACGGCAGCAATCATGCCCAGGGGGATGCCAATAACCAGCTCCAAAACAATGGCAGAGAAAGCCAAAACCAGAGTTTTGGGGAAACGCAGAGCCAATTCACTGGTGATGGACAGGCCAGTTACATAGGAATTGCCCAAATCAAAACGAAGGAATACGTTGTACATGTACTTGCCAAGCTGTACAAAGAACGGGTCAGTCAGACCGAGTTTTTCACGTAGTGCAAGAATGTCTTCTGCGGAAGCAGTTGCACCCAGAATCAGTTCCGCGGGGTCGCCGGGACAGAAATACATAATCGTAAATACCGCGACTGCAACCAGCAACACGACCGGGATGATCATTAGAATTCGCTTTAAAATATACCGAATCATAATTAAACCTCTAACTTTGTCTGTTTGAAGGTAAAAAGGCTCCGCTGCTAAGGTCCTTCATAGCAGCGGAGCCGCTTGGTTTAATCAGTAATGAACCAAGGGTGGGTTCATCAATTACTTGCCGGAGTTAGCCCAGTCGTAGGTCAGAGCGCCCAGGTTCAGGCAGCTCTTAGCACCAGCAGCGTGCAGAGTATTGCCGATCCAAGAAGCGCAGGCGCCATAAGCGTCAGCGTAGATCAGGTTCTTCATGTAGCACTGCTCATCCACATAATCCTGGAAAGCAGAAACGGTCTCATCGCTGGTGGTGGAAACCAGAATGGCATCCATCAGCTTCTCCTGCAGCACGGAATCATCAGCGTGGAAGCAGTTGTAGCCGTTCTTATCCTGGTTCAGCAGGCTGTCCCACTCGAAGCCGGAGTGGCTGCGGGTGATCAGCTGGCTGTCAACGATGTACATTTCGAATGCGGTGGCATCCTTCTTAGCGGAGTTGAAGGTAGCGCGGTCATAGGCCAGAACCTCAACGGTAGTGGGGTTGCCAGTCAGTGCACCAACAGCGGACTGGATATACAGAGCCAGAGCCTCAGCCTGATCCTCAGCCTGCAGCATGATGCGCAGAGACAGATCGGAAGCCTTCTTGCCAGTCTCCTGTTCCCACTTGGCCAGGTATTCCTTGGCGGTATCCAGATTGTACTCGAAGTACTCGCGGTCAGCCCACTCTTCCTGATAATCCACGAAGGTGGTATAGGACCATGCCTTAGCGATGGTGCCATGGCCATCAGCTGCAGCAACCAGAGCGGATGCGGAGTCGATGCAGTAGGCCAAAGCCTTACGCAGGTTGATGTTGCTGGTCACAGCGTCAGCAGAAGCGTTGAAAGCCACGCCCAGAGCAGCGTCGGGAGCACCAAACACCTTGAAATCATCGTTGCTCTCAAACAGTTCCAGATCCTCCATGCCGATGGCACGAGCGATATCGATATCGCCGTTCTCCAGAGCAATAGCCATGGTAGCGGTATCAGTGATGCACTCGTAACGGATCACATCGACGTTGGTCAGATCCCACATGGTGCAGTAGCCGTCAGCGGGGTCCTTGGTCTCATTTGCCTTATCATTCCAGTAGCTGTCAGCCTTCTCAAAGATCACATAGGAACCGGCAACATACTCTTTCATAACCATGGGAGCGGTACCGATGGGCTGGGAAACCATGCCGTCGGGAGAAGCCTCATAGGACTCCTTGGTGACCATGTTGATGGCGTTGCAGACGTCATAGAAAGTACCAACGGTGTCATACTTCAGTTCCATATCAAAGGTCAGCTCATCAACCTGAGTCAGGTTGGTAATGATCTTGACCTGAGTCAGGGTGCTGACTTCCTTACACTTCTCGAAAGAGAAGATAGCGTCTTCAGCGGTAAAAGCATTGCCCTCAGAGTCAACAATGCCCTCACGGAGCTTAATGCGATAGGTGTTCTCTGCGACCTGCTCGGTGCTCTCAGCCAGAACGTAGCAGTGCTCCATCTCGCCAGTCTCCAGGTTGACCACGTCAACAGTCAGGTTCTGGTACACCATAGGAGCCTCGTTCTGACGAGCCAGGTTAAAGCCGCCCCAGGGTTCCCAGGTCTTAATGTCAGCAGAAATACCAACTACGATTTCCTTGACACCGTCAAAGGTGGATTCAACACCCTCAGTATCACCAACAGCTTCGTTGGCGCCGGGCTGAGTAACCGTGGTATCGGGGGTCGTCTTGGTGGTATCATCGGGGGTTTCTGCGTTTTTGTTGCCACAAGCAGCCAGGCTCAGAGCCATAACGCCAGCCAGCAGCATTGCCAGGATACGCTTTTTCATGTTCATCTTCCTCCTTAATAATTTTCGCCGATCGCAAAAGAACTCTCACGATTCGGCAGGACCTACAGGTTCAGGTTTCCGAAACATTCGACTTTGTTTTTCACTCTCAGGCGGACAATACATTATTAAAAATGCATTATTGATATTTTACATTTCTGCGCCATAAAAGTCCAATTAAACATGGTTATAGTGCATAAATGCACAAGCAAGTCGTTAAAACGCGCATTTTTTTGTTGTTTTTTTGTGTGCAATGCCTAAATTCATTTTGCTTCATTGCCCACAGGCCGTGGGTCTGTGGGCAATGAGCGAAAAAAGCGATTAATAAACCAGGGTGTGAGTGCCGCCGACGTACTGACCGTTGGGCCAGGGGAAACCATCACGCTCCACAGGATCACGAGAATCCAGAATTTCCTGAGGCATGATGTTCAGATCGGGACGGCCGGAAGCAAAGGTGCAGCCATCGGGCACGGGCAGCTTGTACAGACGGGCTGCGTTGCCGCCAACGATCAGGTTGATCTCATCCTGAGTGCACAGATTCAGGTCCTTCAGGCGATGTACCTGGTGAGTGGACCAGCCCAGCCAGTCAGGCTGATAATTGGTGGACTTGGACTTTGCCCAGATCCAGTTGTTGCGGTTATAGCTGAACTTGTTGCTCTCGGACAGATTGGTGCCGTGAACGATCTGAGGATACCACAGGTGGCTGCCGGTATCACCGCCGCCCCAGAGCAGCTTGGCCGCGCCCAGATCTTCCTCGCGCAGAGCAAACTCATAATACTCAGCCTTCCAGTAACCGGTCTCCAGATAGACGTTCTCAAAGCGGGAAGCCATATCAACAGCGCGCTCGATGTCGCGGGGCTTGCTGCCGCCGCCGTGGGCGATGATCAGCTTGAACTTGGGATACTTGGAGCAGATGCAGGCCAGCATAGTCAGAGGATCTTCCAGGTTGAAGCTGGAGAACTCGTGAGCATAGCAGGGGATATCATAATGGATACAGAACTCAGCGGTGGCACACCACTCCTTGAAGCGCTCCTGCTTGGAGGGTTGGTCGCGGATACAGCCCAGAGATCCGGGGGAGAACTCGCCAACACCGACAAAGAATTCCTTGTCGGGACCGGAGAAGTAACCGTCCAGCTCCTTGATAGCCTTATCAATGGTCCACTTCTGCTTGCCGTGCATAGCGTCCAGGCGCAGCTCGGTTTCTACCGCACAGGTACGGAACTTGTCGGGATGCTTCTTGCAGATCTCTGCATAGTGGGAACTGTGGGTACCGTTGAAGCTGGGCAGCAGAATACCCATGTCAACGCCGTATACGTCCATGTCGTACAGGGCTTCCTTGGAATTGTCGACAGACTCGACCTCCTGGTTAAAGCCGGATACCTTGGAATCCTTTGCAGTGACGTCCTTCTTGCCGCAGTGGATATGGCCGTCAACTACAAATCTACCGATTTTCATGACAATCTCTCCTTTATTCGTTTTGACACAAAAAACGCATTATCTTTCTCCGCTTTTTGCACCTTTTTACCACTCAATTATCGGATTACAGTTCGCAAAAAGCAAATCAATCATTTTTATTTTTCATCAAAAAATCTGATGTAAAGTTAACTTGCCGAACTCCCCGACGTGCAAATTTTCCCTTGAATTCGACCAAAAATTTGGTATGATTAAAGGAAGAGACAGATATTAGACACAATCGAACCGGATCGGAGGCCGCCATGGAACTTTATCAACTGGAATATTTCCGTGTTTTATGCAAACACGGTAGTTATACCAGCGCATCGCAGGAATTGAATGTCTCCCAGCCCACCATTTCCATGGCAGTCAAGAAACTGGAAGAAGAATGCGGCGGCGATATCATCGACCGTAAACGCAAGTCTTTCACGCTGACCAAGAAGGGCGAAACACTGCTGACCTGGGCCGTTGTCATCCACAACGATGTAGAGAGCATGCTGCAGGCCATCGATACCTTTTCTACCCGCCAGCGGGAACTCATCCGACTGGCATTCCCAATCCCTCTTTGCCCGGAATTGATGGTCGATATCATCCCAGCCTTTTCTCAGCATCACTCCGGCGTTGCCATGCACATCATTCAGGCCGGCCACACATCTATCGTGTCCGATTTAATGAATGGCTCAGTCGATCTGGGCGTATTCTGCGAGGACATGCTGACCACAGCTCTGGAGTGGAGAAGCTATAAAACGCTGGAATACTGGGCGTGCTTCTCTCCTGATCACCCGTTCAACGACTACGATGTCATTACACCTGAGATGCTGAAAAACGAAACGCTCATTATTCCCAAGGGGGAAAACAGCCTCACCAAAGTCATCCGGAAGTATTTCAACGATGCTCAACTAAGTCCGAATATCATATCAGAAGATGTCTTCCCAGACGACATCTGGAAATTGGGCAAACAAGGAAAGGGCATTGTTTTTGTTCCCAAGCACAAGCACGGCAAACACTGCGCCCCGCTCGCCCCTGCGCTGCAATGCCAACTGGTAATCGGCTGGCGCAAGGATGAGAAGCTGACTCAGCAAAAACAAGAATTGATCGACTATATCACGCAATCCTACGAAAGAACCTAATTTTCTGTACTATATAAGAGGGCGGCACAGAAGTGTCGCCCTCTTTTTGCATTTATTTACGCTTGATCACTCGCAGCGCGGCCTCTGCGATTGCAGTGTCAGTCAAACCGAACCGTTCTCTCAGGTAGTTGACCGGGCCGACCTCACCGAACTCATCGTTTACGCCAACCATCTCAACAGGGACGGGCTTATTGCGGACCAAAACATCGCTGACCGCAGATCCGAGGCCGTTGATAACATTGTGGTTTTCAGCCGTTACGATCGCGCCGGTATTAGCAGCTGCGCGGAGAATTGCCTCTTCGTCGATGGGCTTCCAGGTGAACATATTGATGATGCCGGCAGAAATGCCCTGTTCAGCCAGAATCTTTGCAGCACCGATCGCCTCGGATACGCAGAAACCGCTGGCGATAATCGTCACATCGGTACCTTCGGACAGGACCGCAGCCTTGCCCAGTTCAAAAGAAGAACCCTCATCGTAAACCTTCTTGACGTCCTTACGAACCAGACGCATGTAGATCATGCCTTCGGTGGCCGCGATCTGAGGCATCAGATTTTTCAGCATCACGATGTCGGTGGGTTCCACGACCATCATACCGGGAATCAGACGCATGATACCCATATCTTCGAAGGGCATATGAGTGCCGCCGTTGTAGGCTGCAGTAATACCAGGGTCGGAACCGATAACCTTCACGTTGGCGTGATTGTAAGCGCCGGAAATAAAAATCTGGTCACATGCGCGGCGAGTGCAGAAAGGAGCAAACGTGTGTGCGAAGGGAATCTTACCCTGCACGGCAAGGCCGCAGGCCATACCGATCATGTTGGCTTCCTGAATGCCGCAGTCAATTGTGCGCTCGGGATATTTTGTGCGGAAGGGCTTAGTGCCCATGGCGCCGATGAGGTCGGCATCAAGCAGCACGATTTTTTCATTCTCTTCTGCCATTTCCAGAAGGGAGGCGCAGAACGCATCACGCATATCCATGATGTCCTTGCCGTTTTCCTTAGCCAAATTAATCTTCGTCATGCTCTCGCCTCCTCTCAAATATTTTCCAGCTCAGCGTAAATCTCAGCCAGAGCTTCTTCCAGCTCTTCAGGCTTGAAACCGCGGCTGTGGCTGCCAACCTGATTTTCGGATTTGCTCCAACCCTTGCCCTTAATGGTGTCGAGCACGATCACCGAGGGAGAGCCGGTGTGGTTTTTCGCATTCTCAATGGCCTGGTTGATCTGAGCCACATTGTGGCCATCAACCTGCTGGCTGTACCAGCCAAAGGCAGCGAACTTAGCTCCGATATCGCCCACGCAGCAAACTTCATTGTTGTCGGTGCGACCGTCAATCTGCAGCTTGTTGTAATCCACCAGTGCAATCAGGTTGTCCAGGCCCTTGGACGCAGCAAGCATTGCCATCTCCCAGACCTGGCCTTCCTGGATTTCGCCATCGCCGAAAATCACGTAAACCTTATTGGGCTTACCGTCGATTTTCATACCCATGGCAACGCCAGCGGCAGTGGATGCACCCTGCCCCAAACTACCGGTAGTCATATCGATACCGGGAGTGCGATTACGGTCACAGTGGCTGGGTAAATTGGTGTGCGGAGTGTTCAGGGTCTCCAGCATCTCCATGGGGAAGTATCCGCGCAATGCCAGCGCGGCATAAAGCGCCGGACCACAGTGTCCCTTAGACATGACAACCCAGTCGCGCTCTTCCCAGTCCGGATTTTGGGGATCATGCTTGAGCTGTCCGGCGTAGAGAACGGCCAGAGCATCTGCAATAGACAGAGAGCCGCCCAGATGACCTGCCGGAAGTCTTGCAATCATCTTTACGACTTCTGCTCTGATTTCAACAGCAAGTTTTTTTGCTTCTTTTTCAGCAACTTGATCGAGCATGTTTATTCTCCTTGTTTTTCGGGTTAAGCGATTTCTGCGCTCCGCGCAATGACGGCGGAGCGCAGAAATGCAGTTCGTTTATTAGGTGTTGAAAATACCGCGCTTGGGCAGCTCGTGGACGGAAACCCAGCCTTCGCTGAGGGGCTCCTTGAAGCAGCCGGCGACTTCCTCTGCGGGACGAGTGGTGAAGCCCTCGATGGGAGCGGTACCGGCGGGATACTTCTCCAGCATCTCGGTGATCATCAGAGTGATGTACTCGCAGATAGCAGCGATGGGGCGCTTTGCCTTGAAGGCATCGCCGCGGCTGGGATAGCCGACAACGCCCTCGGGGGTGCCGTAACGCTCGATGACGTTGTGGCCTTCGCCCTCAGACCAGGTGTGTGCACGGCCGTAGGAGTCAACAGAGGTGTCATAGTGACCGGTCAGGGTCAGGCCCTTGGGCTGAGCATCAACACAAACGCTCATATCGACCATGTCACCGAACAGGTAGTTGGCAACGCAGGTCTCAGCCTCGTCAGCATGCACGAAGTGAGTGGTCAGGGAGTCGGGCTCGTCAATGGGGATCCAGAACTCGCGGATAGCGCGGTGCCACTCCAGCTCGGAAACGATGGCGGGCAGCTGATAGCGCTTGAAGAACTCCTGAACAGCGGACTCGAGCATCCACTTGTGGCCGTGGTTGTTCACCAGGATGAACTTGCGATAGCCGTCATCCCACAGGCCCAGCATGGTGTAGATCAGGGTCTCACGTACGACTTCCTCAGTGACCATGTAGGTACCGGGCATAGCAACGTGGTGATAGGGGTGGCCGCCGTAGTTGATGGGAGGCAGTGCCAGAGCAACTTCGATGCCCATCTTGGCAGTCTTGCGGCGAACAGCCTCGCAGATCTGAGTAACCATGTAGGTATCCAGACCGGAGGGGTTGTGAACACCGTGGTTCTCGGTGGTGCCGATGGGGATCAGGACGACATCGTTCTTACGGCGCTTCTCCATGACCTGATAACGAGGGGTGTTCTGGATGTAGCAGCCAGCCTTGCCCAGTTCGGACTCTGCAGGCAGATCGTAATCCTTCAGAATCTCTTCGATTTCTTCGACAGAAGCTTCCCAAATGCGCTTCTTCAGCAGACCGGTGGAATTGTTCTCAAACTGGATCTTGGGGTAGTCGGTCATATACCAAGTCTCGCCCATGACTTCCTTTTTGTAAGTTACTCTTGCCATTTTAAATCGCTCCTTTAAAATTATTAAACCGTTTTATGCGGTTGGCTTACTTTGATCAGGGGGTAACAACAACTTTCATTGCACCGTCCAGACGCTTGGTAAAGGTCTCCATTGCCTTATGGAAATCAGACAGCGGGATCACGTGAGTGATCATATCCTTTGCGTTGATCTTTCCGGTGGACATCAGCTCCAGCACGTCCTTGCAGCAAGTGGGGTTAGCACGGGAACCATGCAGATGGATCTGATTCATGACCATGGTCTTGATGGGGATGGGATGCATATCCTGAGTGGGCAGAGCCACAAAGGCGACCTGACCGTTCTTGCGGGCTGCATAGATACACTGAGCCATAGCATCATCGGTACCGGCACATTCGAAAGCCTGATCCACACCAATGCCGCCGGTGATATCACGCACAGCCTTGACCACATCCGGGGTCTTCTCGAAATCGATCAGATAATCCGCACCCAGCTTGCCGGCAATGGCCAAACGATTGCCGCGGCCGACCATGATGGTCTTGCTGCCCATGGCCTTGGCCAGTTCCATACAGAACATACCAATGGGGCCGGGGCCAATCACGAGGGTATAACCACCGGGAACAATTCCGGTCAGACGGATTGCCTGCAGAGAAGTACCTGCCGTATCGGCCAGAGATGCCTCTTCATAAGTAACGTTCTCGGGAATCTTGGTCAGGGCACGCACATTGTATGCGTTGTAATCTGCATAAGCGCCCTGGTAGGTAAAGCCGTAATGACGATGACCGGTCTCCACCTTGCCGTAGTTCAGGCAGAGGTTGTACATACCCTTGCGGCAATTCTCACAGGTGCCGCAGCCGCAGTGAGCTTCGCCGGCAACACGGTCGCCGATTTTGAACTCAGTCACGTCCTCACCCAGTGCAACCACTTCACCAGCGAACTCATGACCGGGCGTAAAGGGGAAGCTGGGGGGCCAACCGATGCTCAGGTATCCGCCATCGAACACCTTCGGGTCAGAACCGCAGATAGAAACTGCCTTGATCTTGACCAGCACCTCTTTGCTTTTGGGCTGGGGCACAGGCACGGTTTCATAGGAGTAATCATTTGCGCCATGCATTACAATGGCGTGCATTGTCGTTTCCATTACGCTATACCTCCGTACATTAAGAAAAGTTATATTGCACACGTTCTCTTCAGCGTTGTATTTTTATTTTAAGTTTTTAAATACCAAATGTCAAGACTGCTCTTTTAATTAATAAACAAATCGTTTTATTGTCTTTTCTCCACTTTTTATTCTCCTTGCCCCATATTCATCGACTCTCACCCCGGATACCCTTTTGTTTAAAACTACACGTTCTTTCCACCTTTTTCTGCATCATTTTAGCAATATACACATAAATTTTGCAAATACAGCTTGATTATTTTTTAGAACAATTGTATACTGTTGGTACTTAATTGTGCTTGCAGCTTTAACAATTTACGTACATCATTTTATCATCCATTGTATTTCCAGCGAAACAACCGCCTTTAAAAAAGCACCGTTGGTATACCAAGAAAATACGCGCAAAACATTGTGTGGAGGACAGCATGGCCAAACAAACAACATCAAAAAAGCAGCTGGCTTATGACAGCATCAAAAACAAAATTTTAAACGGCGAATTAAAAACCGGTGAACCCATCGTTGAACGCAAAATATGCGAAGCGTTGGGTGTCAGCCGCACTCCGGTAAGGGCTGCCTTTGCAGAACTATCGAAGGAAGGTCTGGTGGATGTCGTCGAAGGACGAGGCGTATTTGTTTCCAGAATTCGTTTCGAAGATATGATCGAAGTATATGATATTCGCGAAGCTCTGGAATGTATGTCCATTTCTCTGTTGACCGAGCGAATCACTCCTGCAGAACTGGCGCATCTCGAAGAAATCGTACAGCGTATGGAATCTCTGTCCGGCAGCGAATTCATGGCATTGGACATGGAACTGCATACCACAATGGCCACGTATTCCAAAAACAAACGACTGGCACAGTATGTCAATGTAATCTACTCCCCCATTCGTCTAATGGCTGCAACCGCGCAAAACGATGCTGCGCTCTGCTCCACCGCACTGAAAGAGCATCAGGACATTCTGGCCGCAATTAAAGCTCGCGATGTAGCAACTGCGGTCGAAACCATGCGTCAGCACGTTCACAGTGTCAGAGAATATCACATTAAACGTTATTTCCTCTTCTCTTCATCTCACTAAGCAAGCCCTCCATCAGCCGTTTTTATGAAAAATAAAAATGATTGATTTGCTTTTTTCTCCGGGCAGCCAGATAATGGATTCACCATTTTTTAGAATCGAGGAGTATATGTATGTCTATCGACTTGCGTTTTGACCCAACCGTATATACGAGCGGCTGCATCGAGGTAAAAGGGACTCAAGTACCCTACCGTTTCTACCAGAACATCCCTTATGTCGCCAATCCGAACGCGCCCGAAGTCCAGGTCATGAACATTTATGTACCCGAGACACTGGCAGAAGATCACACCGCGCCCATCTACCTGATTCAGAGAACCGGTGGTATGGGCGGTGCCGAACCGTATACCATTGAAAAAGAATTGGAAACGCTCATTGCTGCGCAGAAGTTTGAAGCCAAACTTAAGCAGGGCGCGACCAGTAACGTAAACAAAAACGAAAGCTACTCTGCTCACACCGAGGAATGGCACGACTCCACCCGTGGTTTCATCCCCCGCGCCCTTTACGAAGGCTACATTCTGGTCTCTCCCGGCGCCCGTGGACGCGACACTGTTGTAGACGGCGTTTATGTAGGCCGTGGCGAAATTCCTATGAGCATCGTGGATTTGAAAGCCGCCATTCGATATCTCCACTACAACAAGGGCATTATCCCCGGTGATCCCGATAAGATTATTGCCGACGGCACCAGCTCCGGCGGCGGTATGAGCGTCCTGCTCGGTGTCACCGGCAACAGCAAACACTACGATAAGTATTTGTTGGAAATCGGAGCTGCCCCGGCAAGAGATGATATTTACTGCAGCGTTGTCAATTCCCCTATTACCGACTTCAAGCACATCGACATTGCCTATGAGTGGATGTTCAGTGTCGACCGGGTCAATGGTCTGTTTGCAGATGACCCCACCTCCACCGCCATGAGCCGGGCCATGGCCAAGCGTTACGAAGAATACATTAACTCCCTGAATTTGAAGCATCCTCTGACAGGAACTCCCATCGGTTTCGGCGAGGAGGACACCTACACTCCCTATTTCATTGAGCAAATCAATCAGTCGGCCACCATCTATCTTTCTTCCTTGACCGAGGAGGAGCGCCAAGCTTGGCTTACCGATGAAAAGAACAAGGGTGTGGTCACTTGGAACGGCCAGCGCGCCGAGATCACCAGTATCGCTGCATTTATCAATTGGAACAGCGGCCGTTGGATGCGATACATTGGCTGCTACGATGGTTTCGACACGCAGCCTTCTCGCGAAAACGAGGCATTTGGACCTGTGGACGGCAATGGCTACGGTCATTTCAGCCCCGATATGGGTGAAATTATCTCCGAGTTTGAGGGATATGAAGAGATTGGCAAGGCCTGGCTGGAAAGTGCTGAGCAGAATGCGCGTAGCGAATATCTCATCAACCCCATAAACTTTATTGGCACCGAGGAAGAAGCCGATGTCGCACCGATTTGGTACATGCGCTGCGGCGCCCACCACGAAACCACCCTGAACCTGTTCCAGAATATCGTTCTGCTGTTGAAGGAGCATACCAACGCTCTGATCAACGCCCGCTACTCCTGGACCATGCGACATACCACCATTTCCAATATTCAATGCGACGAGACCTTCGCTTTTATGAACAAACACTGCAAATAAGCATTCCTCTCCGGCAGCCCAAACCGTAAGGGCTGCCGGAGTTATCTTTACCTCCCGTAAATTGCAAAAATGCTGCCGGAAACTTGTCCCGGCAGCATTTTTAATCTTTATTCAGGCCTTTTCCCCTTCATTTTTGCCTTCATCCAGGGTGGCATACGAGTTTCCTCCGCCATGGGATGATCTTGAACGCCCATCATTTTCTTGATTTCTTCCATTTCGTTGTCCATATTGAACTTGGCAGGTTTTCCGGGGACGACATTGATCGCATCCACAGGGCAAATGAAAACACACTGGAGGCAAGACACACAATCTCCAACGTAGGCGATTTTCATCTGTCCATCCACCATACGGAACACATCCATCGGGCAAATCTTTTCACACAGGCCACAGTTTGTGCAGGCAACTTCATTGATCTTTGATACCATCGGATCACCCATCCTTTCTGGCGGGAGCCAGTCTGTCAACCATGGTGGGCGCCGGGCGATACTTGTACCGTTCCATGGGAATATCCTCAACAGTCACCTTCATGGCATCACCGGTGCCCTGAACAACGACCCACTTGAGCCAGTTCGCATTATCGGTTAACGGATAGTCATCTCTATAGTGCAGCAGACGGGACTCCTTGCGTTCCCGGGCTGCCAGCGCGCTGGCCTGCCCCACCTGAATGGTATTGCGAATCTTCAGGCACTTAACCAATTCATGCCAATCGCTTGCCTGCAGGCACTGTGCTTCCTTCTCCAAATCGCACAGCATTTCATATGCTTTGGTCAAATTTTCTTCCGTACGATAGTCCAGATACTTCCAGATATCGATCAATTCCATGCGAACCTGAGCCTCGGTAACGCCATCCTTTACAGACAGGGGGGCATAAGCCTGCTCCTTCAGATACTTAATCTGTGCTGCATCAACTTCTTCTAAATCAGCTTCCTTCGCGTACTGCGCTGCCTGAATACCCGCTCTGCGTCCGGTGGCATGGGAACCCATCAGGTTATAGGGAATAGAGAAGTTGACTGCGCCGCACATATCCGAACCATTGCCCGCGGCATACAAACCGGGCACCGCAGTGCAGCCGTTCTTATCAATGCGGATACCGCCGTTCTGTTCGCTCTGCTGGGCGGTAAAACCGATCTCGAACTTCATGGCACCCACATCCCAGAACACGGGACCGCGGCCTTCCTTATACTCTTTCAGAATGGCAGGCAGATAGCAGTCCCAAGGGGGACCGCCGACCAGTCGTCCGGGGATCTTTCTGGTGCTTTCATACTGCTCGCAGAATTCCTCACCCAGAGCATTAATGATACGCACATTGGTCTGCCCGGGCATTCGCAGACCTCGGCGCATGGTTTCCGCCATGGTCATGGGCTTTCCAGCGGGATAGATCACACTAAATCCAATTCGACCGAACTCCATACCGCGCAGCTGAGCACCCGCACGCAGGCCGATGGCCATACCGTCTCCGGTCAGGGACGGATTGTTACCGGCAGCCGCTGCATGGCAGTCACCTGTAGCCATAATCACAGCTTTGGCATGAATCACCACGAACTCGCCTGTTCTGCGGTTGACTCCCACAGCACCCACCACCTTGCCGTCCTTGGTCAGCAAGTCGGTAATCACGGTACGGTTGATAATCTGAGTTCCCAGACGTTCCGCCTCTACCTTGTACTTATTCAAGTGCTTGTAGGAACCAAAGGGCTCCCAGATCGCCTCTCTCTGCTTGAAGTCAGGGAATTGGGTCTCCATCATCATCCACTTGACTTTTCCGTCCCAGCCGCGCTCCACACTGGCGCCCAGCGCCAGTTCTTCCTTGAAAAGCTCCTCGGACTCGCGGATGACTTCATCGGCATACTCCTGATCCACCATGTAATCGCACTGACGCACAGTCCCTTCCAACGCCTTGTCAAAGTCATCCTCAGGAAGAACTACACGTTGAATATTTGGACCGGGTGCAGATCGGCCTACAAAACCGGCCTCACCCTGCTCCACGATCGTCACGGCAGCACCACTCTGACAGGCGTGGATCGCCGCAAAACAGCCCGCAATACCGGAGCCAATAACAAGCACGTCAGT
>CAZDXX010000013.1:12175-19872 GCA_964509595.1 uncultured Oscillospiraceae bacterium | reverse complement strand
TTCCTTAGCCGCTACCAGCATCAGGTCAGCCAACTCGTCAATCACGATAACGATTTGCGGCATCTTTTCCATGTCCGGATTGCGGGCAGCATGGGCATTGTACGACTTCAGGTCACGCACACCCACTTCGGAGAAGGCACGGTAACGCTTCATCATCTCGGTGACCGCCCACTGCAACGCGCCGGCCGCCTTCTTGGGATCGGTGACCACAGGAATCAGCAGATGCGGAATACCGTTATAAATGCTCAGTTCCACCATCTTGGGATCCACCATGATCAGGCGGACCTCCTCAGGAGTGGCTTTATACAGCATGGAAATAATCAGCGCATTGGTACATACCGACTTACCGGAACCGGTGGTACCGGCGATCAGCAAATGCGGCAGCTTTGCAATGTTACCCACGATGCAGTTACCGCCGATGTCCTTGCCCAAAGCAAAGGCCACTTTAGAATCATGATTGCGGAAAGCGCCGGAATCAATGACGTCATGGATGTACACAGGCGAAACCAGCTTATTGGGCACCTCAATGCCCACCATGGAAATCTTATCCGGGATAGGTGCGATACGCACACCGGAAGCACCCAACGCCAGTGCGATATCGTCTGCCAAATTGGTCAGCTTGTTCAAACGAACACCCTGATCCAGTTCCAACTCGTATCGGGTAACCGAGGGGCCACGGGTCACGTTGATGATTTTAGCCTCAATACCGAAGGAACGGAGGGTGTCAGCCAAACGGTTCTGGTTGTTTTTCAACTCGCCCAGCGCATCAGCTCCAATACTGCCATCTCCTTCTACCAACAGAGAAACAGGTGGATACTGATAAGCAATCGCGGGTTGTCCCATGGTTTCTTCGATCTCTGCGGTCACTTCGGCAGCAGCCTGAGCAGCCTCTTCCGGTTTTACCTTGGGCTGCACAGGAACGGCAGGCTTCTGCATGATTTCCGGTTCGATTTCGGGCTCCGGCTCATCAAACGGCATGGGAGGTGCAACAGGTTCCGAAAGTTGTTCCGGTTCCGGCTCCGCCTTGGTCATCGGTTCTACAGTGGTTACAGGCTGTGCCCCGGTCAAAAGCTGATCAGGTGCAGGAACACGAGACTCTCGATTGAAGAATTTCTTCTTTCTGGGTTCCGGTGCAGGTTCTGGCTCAGGCATGGGGGGATCATCCACAGGGATGTCGATCGCCGTGCGGGCCTTCTTGGCACGAACAGGTTCTTCCCGGACAGGTTCAGGCTCAAGCTCCTTCTGTTCCTTCACGCGGCGCAGAGGAGGTTCGGGCCAATCCTCTTCCGGGTCATACTCGCGGCGGGGACGATTGCGAAACGCATCCACAATTTGTACGATCGTGCGATTAAACGTAATCATCAGCATTAAAAGTGCCGCCACAATGAAGATGATAATGGAGCCGATTTTGCTGAACACTTTTACAAAGACAAACGCCAGTACACCACTGATCGCACCGCCGCTTTCCATGGCTCGTCCGGAGGTCCAGAATTCAGAGAACAATTCGATGCTCCAATTCAGATCAGTTTTAAATAGGAACAAGTGCAGAATGCAGCCAAAGACCAGCGGCAGCAGCAGCGTGCACCACAGACGCAAGCGTACCGGGCGACCGCGGTGGAACCCCAACACATAAGCCGCCACCAACAGCACTGGAGGAGCCAGCCAAAATCCATATCCAAACAGGCCCTTCAACAAACCCACAAAAAAGTCAATGAACAACGCGTGGACATCAAAATAGCCAAAGGCAGCAAAAAAGGCCAGCAGCAGGCAGATCACTGCGCCCACTTCACGGCGGAAGGGCTTAGACTGTTTTTCGGGAGTCCTTGCCTTGCTCTTCGTTGTACGGGAGCCGGAGCTCGATTTGGAACGGCTGGATGTGGCAGACGTACCAGATCGTTTGGACGAAGACGAAGATGTACTCGTCCGCTTACCTCCCGTGGTTTTTGTTTTGGTTTCAGCCATGGGAATCATCCCTTTCAAAAGAATACCTGAACCGTTCAGGTGTTCGTAATATCTCAGATTACATAATACCCTAAAACGAAATCATTTTCAAGGGAAAAGAGGTCGTCCACGGTATATGCGGACGACCTCTTTTGAAAATTTGTTTTGTCATTCAGTCACTTCTCTGCCGCCCCACACCACGGCAGTAAAGCCAGTACGCTCCTCGCATTCCTATGTTACTTCACAAAGAAGCTCACAACAATCGCAGCCAGGCCCATAGCCCAGCAATAATATGCGAAGCGTCCAAACTTATTCTTCTGTGCCAGCATATTGACCAAGCGGATGGAGAAATAACCCACTACACCGGCCACGATCATACCCACCAGATAAATGGGCAGCAAAGCAGTGTCGATCCCTTCTTGTGCCACATCGATGACCTTCAGCAAAGTTGCGCCCAGCACGGCAGGCAAACTCAAAAGGAAAGAAAAGCGCACGGCAAAGCTGCGCTCAAATCCCACAGCCATACCGGCAGCAATGGTGCAGCCCGAACGGGACAGTCCGGGAACCACAGCTACAGCCTGTGCACACCCTACCAGCAGTGCGTCCTTCACTGTTGCGGTACGGGCAGTCTTCTTACCCTTTGCCATACGGTCCGACACAAACAAAATGACACCGGTGAAGAGAAGCGCAATACCAACAAACAAATTACTGCTGCCTAGTGATTCCACCTTATCCTCAATGGGAAGTACCAACAACAAAGGCAAC
This sequence comes from uncultured Oscillospiraceae bacterium, assembly GCA_964509595.1. Taxonomy (GTDB): domain Bacteria; phylum Bacillota; class Clostridia; order Oscillospirales; family Oscillospiraceae; genus JAJPXI01. The sequence goes on along the minus strand of CAZDXX010000013.1, from coordinate 17,166 downwards.
GTACCCAAAATAACCATCATCACCAAACGGCGGGCCGGGGGTACAGGACCGTGATCATCCTTTCGGTTGGTCAAGGCAGCCACACCACGGAAAAACTCTTTAATCATCTCCACAATATCGCGCCAGTAGACCGCGCACACCGCGATCAAGGTTGCAAAGTGGAGCAGCACATTAAACAGATTATCCGGCTCCTCCAACCCGAACCAGTTCTGAAAAATAGATAAATGACCCGAACTGGAGATAGGCAAAAACTCTGCCACACCCTGCACAAAGCCCAAAACGATCGACATCAAATAGGTCATAGATGCACCTCAATTCATGACATAGTAATATAGAATTATATTATCATACCTTGCATATTATTTCCACATTCAAAGTCTGAAGTTTTCTTGAATATTGCAAAAAACGCGCGGTCTCCCGCGCGTTTTTCTACTCTTAGACGCAATTAAGATTTCAATGCCGCCGCCTTGTCCAATCGACTGTTGCGTATGTACAAAAGGACATCGGCACTAACCATAACAAAATTGATGATATAAAAGACAAAAACATAGGTCATATTGTGCGTAATGATTTTTCCGATAATACCACAAACATAACCGATCCAAATGAAAATTTCAAATAACAGGCTCTTTCCCTTTGCTGTGCGAGACTTCCATGCTTTGTATACCGACACGGGCCAGGACAGACCAAAGCAGATAACCATTCCCGCCTCAAAAATTTCACTCATGGGTATTCCCTCTCTTTATTACAAAATATTAGCAAAGCGAGGAAAGTATAGCACCCCCACCCCACCCTGTCAAGGGCGGTGTGGGGGTGCTGGTTCACTCTTTTTCGCGTTCTGTGCGTTGTTCATCTATCATCTCATGCAGACGTTCCAAGGCATCAGACAGACCACCAATACGATCAATCAGCCCGATACTCACCGCCTCTTCTCCATAGATGACACTTCCCACATCCGAGGCTAATTCCTCCGTCTGCAGCATCATCTTCGTAAAGGCTTCCCGCTTCACTCCACTGTTGTGCGTCACAAACTGGATGATGCGCTCCTGGATGCGCTGAAAATAGTTGAAGGTTTGAGCCACTCCGATGACCAACCCACTCATACGAACCGGATGAATGGTCATCGCAGCTGACGGTGCAATGAAAGATGTTTTCGCGGATACAGCAAGAGGCACGCCAATGGAATGTCCGCCTCCCAACACAAGAGACACCGTAGGCTTGGACATACTGGCAATCAACTCCGCAATACCCAAGCCCGCCTCAATATCGCCCCCCATTGTGTTAAGCAAAATTAACAGGCCATCAATTTCCTCACTCTCTTCAATGGTAGCCAGCATCGGCATAACATGCTCATACTTCGTACTCTTGGTATTGGGCGGTAAAACCTGATGTCCTTCGATCTGTCCTACAATGGTCAAGGTATGAATTGTACCCCGTTTTGTCGTAATGGTAGCTGACCCCATATCCACCAGTTGCTGCTGGCGCTGATCCATGGTAGTCTGACTTTCATTCTCCGCCTGGTCATTTTCTCCGGTAAATTTCGTTTGCCTGGTTTCCTCCATCGTGCAGCCTCCCACATGTTTTCCGTTAGCTTGCACGTTGAGTATTTATTTTATTCTTAAAGAAAAACTCCCGGACCGCTTTCGGTCCGGGAGTGGCCATATCAAGCTTCGTAAACGGCCCGCATACCTTTGTATGTCATGTAGCAGTCCAGCTTGGAAGTGGTCTCGAAGGGAGCGTGCATACTAAGTACAGGAACGCCGGCATCCAGAGTATCAATATCGCGGTTCGCCATGTAGCAGGCCACGGTTCCGCCGCCGCCCTGATCCGCTTTGCCCAGTTCCGCCATCTGCCACACCACGCCGTAATCATCCAGAATGCGGCGAACATATGCAACCACCTCAGCGGATGCGTCCGATGCGCCGGACTTGCCGCGGGCACCGGTATACTTGCACAACCCCATGCCATAACCCACACGGGCACTGTTTCTCTTTTCATAGACCTCTGCAAAGTTGGGGTCATAGGCAGCCGTCACGTCAGCAGACAGACAGAAGGAGTGCTCGTAGCAGGCCTTCAAAGGCACGTTCTGTGCATCACACAAATCACTCATAAACGTATCAAAGGCAGCAGACTGCATACCGGAAACGCCCTCAGATCCAATCTCTTCCTTATCTGCCAGCATACAAATTGCAGTGCGGCGAGGAGTTGCCAACTGGAACAATGCCGCCAAGCATGCGTAGGCGCATACACGGTCATCCTGACCATAGGCCCCAATCAAGCTACGATCAAAGCCAACATCGCTGGCACGAAATGCGGGGACAGCAGACAATTCTGCAGAAATGAAGTCTTCCTCCACAATTCCGTATTTCTCGTTCAAAATATCCAGAACAGTCAACTTAACACGATCTGCACCTTCATCGTCCTTGAATGGGCGACTACCTACCAAAATGTTCAGGCTTTCGGCCGGGATAGCCTCGCCAAGAGGACGCTTGGATTGATCCGCAGCCAGATGGGGCAGCAAATCATCTACAGTGAACACAGGTTCGCCGGCCCCTCCGCCAATGGCGACCTTGACCACGCTGCCGTCTTTCAAAGCCACCACACCGTGCAGTTCCAGAGGGATGGTCACCCACTGATACTTGCGGATTCCGCCGTAGTAATGGGTCTTCAGGAACGCCATCTCATCCGCCTCATACAAAGGGTTCTGCTTCAGATCCAAACGAGGAGAATCAATGTGTGCCGCTCCGATATTGGCGCCCTTAGACAGGTCCTCACTGCCAATAACGGCCAACACCAAAGCTTTTCCACGGTTGTTGCGATAGACCTTATCGCCCGCTTTCAATTCCATACCACGCTCATAAGCCTTAAATCCATTGGCTTCAGCCAGACGAATGGTGTAATCCACACACTCACGTTCCGTCTTACCGGCATTCAGAAACCTTTTATAGTCTTCACAATAAGCCTTCAGCGCATCTTCTTCGCCCGGGGCTAAGCAATCCCAGCCGTTCTTCTGCTTATAGCTCAATGCTTCGCGTCGCAACTGAGCTGCAGTCTTTTCTTCACTCATTCCGGTTACCCCCCAATGATTTCTTGAAGCAGTGCCTTCGCACGGATTTGAAACTCCTCGGCACTGCCACAGTCGTTGATCAGTATATAGTCGCAGTTCTCGCGGAACCAGTCTTCTTTTTTCTGCGCGTCCACCCGCAGGCGGGCATATTCCTCGGTAATGCCTTCTCGCTCCATGATGCGGCGCACCCGGATCTCATCCGGTGCAGTAACCGCCACAGTGCAGTGGCAGCGGCTTGAAATACCGCTCTCGATCAAGGCAATGGCATCGATGGCGATGGCAGGCGCGCCGACCTGCTGCGCCCGTTCGATGTACTCATCCACAGCAATGCCCACATATTTGTGGGTGATCGCGTTCAAGTCGTTCAAGGCCTGCTTGTCCTCAAACACGATGGCTCCCAGTGCCTTACGGTCCAGGCTTCCATCCTCACGGAAAACACCTGCGCCGTAACGTTCACGCAGTTCTGCCTTCATGGGCTCGCTGCTGATCAGCAAATCATGGTAGACAGCATCACAGTCCACGATATGGCCGCCCAGATCGTCCAGCACATTCAGCGCCGTAGTCTTCCCAGCCCCGGTGGGGCCGGTGATACCGATAATCTTCACCGCGCTCACTCCCCCAACTCAATGATATGGAATCCAGCCGCTTTGTTCAGACGGTTGGCTACCGCCAGACCCACACCGGTCTCATCCGGACACTGGGCCCAGATCTCCGTCACATCGGTGTCGTCATAAAAGCGCAGATCATCAAACACATGTCGGGCCTGTTCCGCCGGATCATCGGACTTTCCCAGCTTTGTGACCACTTGTTTCGCAAACAGATGGGCATATTCATCAAAGCAGATCACGCCGCTGCCGTCCAAAGCATGCTCTGCAATGTACCGGGCGGTCTCTTCCGGATTTCCTTTCACCACAGTGACAGGCGCCTGGGGCGCATAGTGACGGTACTTCATACCGGGAGCGCGGGGCTTCTCCCCTTCCCCCATCTGACGGCGAATGGCATCATCCACTGCAACTTCACCCAGCACCGACTCCAGCTGCTCCAACGTGATCCCGCCGGGGCGCAGCATGCGAGGCGGCGTACAGGTCAGGTCGATAATGGTGGACTCCACGCCCACAGTGCAGGCTCCGCCGTCTACGATGGCATCGATCCTGCCATCCATATCCTCCATCATATGCTCTGCGGTGGTAGGGCTGGGCCGACCGGAGGTATTTCCGGAGGGTGCCGCCACGGGAACATTGGCCGCGGCAATGATGGCGCGGCAGACCGCATGGTCCGGGCAGCGCATGCCGACCGTGTCCAGACCGGCCGTGACCACATCGGGCACAAGAGCCTGTCTCTTCAGGATCATAGTCATGGGACCGGGCCAGAATTGCTTTGCTAACTCGTAAGCAACACTCGGAATATCCTTGCAGTACCGTTCCAGCCAATCTGCGGCAGGAATATGTAAGATCAGGGGATTATCCTGCGGACGGCCTTTCGCCTCGAAGATATGAGCCACAGCCTCCGGATCCAATCCGTTGGCACCCAACCCGTAAACGGTTTCGGTGGGTATGCCGACCAAACCGCCCTCCTTCAGGATGGCGGCCGCAGTCTCGATATCAAATTCCTTCAATCGTTGGGTAATCATTGTTCACTTGCCTTCAGTCGTTCTGCCTGATCGGCGGTGACCAGAGCATCGATCAGCTCCGTCAGGTCGCCGTCCATAATGGCATCGATTTTATAAAGCGTCAGGCCAATACGGTGATCCGTCACACGGCCCTGCGGAAAATTATAGGTACGAATACGCTCGTTGAGCATACCGGTTCCCACCTGACTGCGGCGTTCGCTGGTGATGGCATCCTCCTGCTCTCGTACCTTCTCTTCGTACAGGCGGGAACGCAGGATCTGCATAGCCTTGTCACGGTTCTGGAACTGGCTGCGC
>CAZDXX010000013.1:0-12165 GCA_964509595.1 uncultured Oscillospiraceae bacterium | reverse complement strand
CCTGCTGGCATTCCACCACAGTGCCCGTGGGTTTATGGATCAATCGCACCGCGGAGGATGTCTTATTGACGTGCTGACCACCTGCACCCGAGGAACGAAACACCTGCATCTCGATATCGGCAGGATTCAGCTCAAAGTCTACCTCGTCTGCCTCAGGCAGTACAGCCACCGTGGCAGTGGAGGTATGGATGCGTCCACCCGACTCAGTTTCAGGCACACGCTGCACGCGGTGGACGCCTGATTCAAACTTCAGGCGGGAATAGGCACCTTCGCCTTCAATGATCATGGACAGGTCCTTTACGCCACCCAGTTCGGTTTCGTTCAGACTGACCACTTCGGTACGCCACCCCTGAGAGTCCGCATACATGGTATACATACGGTGGAGAGAATGGGCAAACAGGGCGGACTCTTCTCCACCCACGCCGGCACGAATCTCCACGATGACATTCTTGGAGTCATTGGGATCGGAGGGCAGCAAAAGAATCTTCAGCTTCTCCTCCAGCTCTTCAATATCTGCTTTGGCCTGCCGGAACTCCTCCTGCGCCATCTCTCCCAGTTCGGGATCACTGAGCATGCTTTCTGCATCGGTCAGATCTTCCTTGCGCTTTTTCCAGGCGCGGTAGGTCTCCATCAGGGGAGCCAGTTCCTTCTCCTCCCGGTTCAGCCGCGCCACCAGGGCGGGATCTCCATAGGTCTCAGGAGCGTTCAGGCGTGCCTGCAGATCCTCGTATTTATATTCAACGTCTTTCAGCTTATCCAGCATAAATACCTCGAATCATCGATCAAAGATAAAAGATTTCACAAGTGCGAGAGGTTCCCGGATATACATCTTCAGCCGGGATGGCACATGAGTGGACGGTGCAGCCAGCGTGGACAGATTCTCATCACTGCCAAATACACGATCCCATAGCATCCTCACACGGGTCAAATGGAATCCGTTGGACACGACCACCATATCGGCATCTGTGTCGTATCCTTTCTCTTCCAGCAGTTCCTTGGTGCAGGTCAGGTTCTGGATGGTATTATGGGACTGGTCTTCCTGAATGATCTGCTCACCATCCACACCATTCTTCACCAGATAATCATACATGGCCTGAGCTTCAGAGATGTGCTCATCCGGGCCCTGCCCGCCGGAAACCACGATGGTAATATCAGGATTGTCTTCCCAATAGTCCAGCGCCTTGTCCAAACGATCCTGCAGCAGAATCGAAGGCCCCCAGGATTTCACTTGACAGCCCAGGATCACCATGACCTGCGGTTCACCCCGCACATGGTCATTGCTTCCGTACAAAATCGTTCCCAACAGAGCAGAAAAGGCAATCACTCCAACACAGGCCAGGGCAATAACCCCCTTGATCCATCTGTTAAGTTTTTTGCCTTTATAGTTCTTCAACCGCGGGCCTCCTCCAACTCAGCAGCAAGGTTTTCCCACACCGCGTACAAGTGGGCCAATTCTTCTTCCAGCGCATTGCGCTGCTCATACAGCTCCTGCAGCTTCAGGTAATCAGCACCATTGGCTTCGATTTCCTGGGTCAGCTCGTCCATGCGGATCTCAGCTTTCTCCACATCGCGCTCAGCAGCGTTCACCTGCTTTTCCAGCATCTTGGTGCCGCCGGTACGTTTGAGCTTCTCCTTCTTCTCGGGCTTAGGCTCAGGCTGCCTGGCCTGCAACTGCAGCTGTGCCAACCGCTCCTGTCTGGCTTTGAACTCCTCGTAATTGCCCTTGAAGTCGGTGATCTTCTGATCCTCCAACATCCATACACGGTTGGCAAAACGGTCAATGAAATAGCGGTCATGGGAGACAAAGAGCAGGACGCCTTCATAGTCTTCCACCGCAGACTCGATCCACTCGCGTGAGGCGATATCCAAGTGGTTGGTGGGTTCATCCAGTACCAGAAGATTGATTTTCTGATCCATCAGGATACACAGACGCAGCCGGCTGCGCTCGCCGCCGGACAGAGAAGCGACCGGTTTGAACACATCCTCACCCCGGAACTGGAACGCAGCCAGACGGTCACGAGCCTCCTGTGTGGTGCAGTTCGTTTCATAGAGCATGGTATCCACCAGATTGCGCTCCGGGTGCTCAAACTGCACGATTTGAGGTAGATATCCCACTTTTACCGTGGGCCCAAACTTGATTTTACCGGCATCCGCCGTTTCTTCGCCTAACAATATTTTCAGGAAGGTGGACTTGCCGGTACCGTTGTCACCCAACAGGGCAATACGCTCTCCGCCGATGACTTCCAGATCAATGCCGGAAAACAAGGTGCGTCCGTCAAAGCCCTTTTCCAACCCCTTGACCGAAAAGACTTCGTCACCGTGAAAATCCTTTTCTCCAAAGGTCGCTGTCATCGCTTTGGCCTTGGTAGGCTTGTCCGTGGTACGCATGCGTTCGATGCGCTTTTCCATGGATTTGGCACGGCGATAGGTCTTATCATTGCCCATGAACGCCCAAAGACGCAGCTGCTCTGCAGCCTTTTCCAGCTGCTCGATCTTGGCCTGTTCTTTTTCGTACTGCTTCAGGCGTTCTTCATAACGTCGCTGCTTCTCCACGATAAAGAAGCTGTAATTGCCCGAATAGAACTCAGCCTTACCGTTCTGAAGCTCGATGATCCGCGAAACCACCCGATCCAGAAACCAACGGTCATGGGAAATAGCCAGCACAGTACCCTTAAACTTGTCCAGATACTCTTCCAGCCATTCGGTGGCGCGAAGATCCAGATGGTTAGTAGGCTCGTCCAGCAGAAGAATGTCGGTATCCTCCAAAATCAGTCGAGCCAGGTTGACGCGAGTACGCTCGCCGCCGGACAGATCGTCAAAATACTGTTCCCGCATGTCCTTGGAAATACCCAGGCCATTGCATACCTTATTCAGTGCCGTAGCAGTATCGTAGCCGCCGCCCGCCTCAAAGGAAACGGTCAGTGCATCGTACCGGTGCAGCAGTGCCGGATCGCTCTCTCCCATCTCCATGCGGCGGGTCAGCTCAATCATTTCTTCTTCGATGGCCTTCAGGCGGTCAAAGGCAGTGTTCAGCACCATTTCCACCGTATACATGGGTGGATAGACCGGGATCTGGGAAATCAGACCAATTCGCTTGCCGGGAGACAGTGCGATCTCGCCCTCATCGTAATCCAGTTCGCCGGTCAGAATCTTGAACAGGGTCGTTTTGCCCGCTCCGTTATGTCCGAGCAGACCGACGCGCTCTCCGGTGTCCACCTGAAAGGTGAGCCCGTCCAATATTTTATTGCCGACCTCAAACTCCTTGCTGAGGCCGGAGACAGAAATCTCGATCATCGTCTTGTCTCCTGTACTTGCATATGCTATACTTTCTATCAGACAAAACCACTCAAGGAGGGTTTTTATGGACGCAATTCTCTGGCAAGGAAATTCCCTTGCCTTACTTGACCAAACCAAGCTTCCCGTGGAAGAGATCTGGCTGACTTATACCGATTACCGCCAGGTGGCAAATGCTATCAAAACCATGGTGGTACGCGGTGCTCCCGCTATCGGGGTATCCGCCGCATATGCCTATTGTCTGGCCGCATTGGAAGGGGCCGACCTTACTGAAGCTAAAGCCGTTCTGGCCGCCAGCCGTCCCACAGCGGTCAATCTGTTCTGGGCGCTGGATCGCATGGAACGCAAAGCCGCTTCCTGCGGCGGTGATCCCCAGGCCCTCATCGAAGAAGCCAAGGCCATCCACGCTGAGGACATCGAAATGAACCATGCCATCGGCAGATTTGGTGCCGAGGTTGTTCCGGAGCATGCCCGGATCCTGACGCACTGCAACGCAGGCGCACTGGCCACCGGCGGTTATGGCACAGCGCTGGGCGTCATTCGTGCCGCCCACGAACAGGGCAAGGTCGACATGGTCTATGCCGACGAGACACGCCCCTTACTTCAGGGCGCACGTCTTACGGCGTATGAACTGGTTCATGACAATATCCCCGCCACGCTGATTGCCGACAATATGGCAGCCTTTCTGATGCAACAGGGCAAAATCGACGTGGTTCTATTGGGCTGTGACCGCATGGCTGCCAACGGTGACTTTGCCAATAAGATCGGCACTTACTCCGTAGCTGTCAATGCAAAACATCACGGAATCCCGTTCTATACGGTACTCCCCTCTTCCACCATCGACCTGTCTATCAAGGACGGCTCGGGCATCCCCATTGAGGAGCGTGCCGCAGATGAGGTCCGCACCATGTACGGCGTGCAGACCGCGCCGTCCGATGTTTCCGTCTACAATCCGGCGTTTGATGTCACGCCCCACGAACTGCTAACGGGCATCATCACGGAAAAGGGCGTCATCAAGCCGCCCTTCCGGGAAAATCTGAAAAAATTATTCGGCTAAATCTTTCGTAATGCCCTTCAGGAATTCAACAAATTCCTCAAAGGCCATACCGCGGGAGGCTTTGACCAAAATGGTGCAGTCGGGTTTTACGATCTGCTCCAGAACGGTCAGGGCCTCTTTTTTATTGGGCCGCCAGTACACCTCAGTCATACCGGCAGCTTCCGCCGCATCAGCGATATGCTTTGCCAACTCCCCGGCGCAGACCAGATAATCAATGCCGCCGCGGGCCACACACTCTCCAATGCCTGCATGCAGCATGGGTGCCAGCATGCCGAGTTCCAGCATGTCGCCCAGCACAGCGATCTTGGTCTTGGCTTTGCCGGTGGCCAGCACTTCAACAGCAGCACGCATGGACTGGGGGTTGGCGTTATAGGTATCGTTCAGGATAGTGATCCCATCCGCACGGCGCAGGATGTTCATACGCATCTTGGTGGGAGCAAAGTGAAGGATTCCGCGCACGATCTCCTCCTGGCTCAGACCAAAGTGCTCACCGACGGCACTGGCTGTCAGGGTGGGGTAGATCATGTGCTCACCCAATGCGGGAATCTCCACACTGCAATGGTTCCGCGGGGTATCCATCTTGCAGCGAATCAGACTCTCTCCGTCACTGTCGATGTCAGACGCACGATATTCGCAGCAGTCGCCGCGCCCGCACCAGACAGTAGCCACATCATGTTGCCCCTTCAGGGTCGTCAACAGCTCATCGTCACCATTCAAAACGGCAAGGCCATCCTTCTTCAGATGGTTGAATATCTCACTCTTGGCCTTCAGGATATTTTCGCGGCTGCCCAGATTTTCGATATGGGCATCGCCGATGTTGGTAATGACTCCCACATCAGGCTCCACGATGCCGGAGAGATAGTCGATCTCTCCGAAATGATCCATGCCCATCTCCAGCACACAGATTTCGTGAGTATTGTTCAAGCGCAGCAGAGTCAGGGGCAGGCCAATCTCATTGTTAAAGTTGCCTTCCGTCTTGAGCACTTTGTAGTGCTCACCCAGTACGGCAGCGATCATATCCTTGGTCGTGGTCTTGCCAACGCTGCCGGTGACTCCGATAAAGGGGATGCTGAAACGAGACTTGTACCAACGGGCCAAATCTCGCAGCGCACGCTGGGTACTGGCCACCTTGATGTAGAACTTACCGGGCAGATAACCGGTGCGTTCACGGGAAAACAGGCAGCCGGCAGCGCCTGCTTCCAGCGCATCGTTGATAAAGGCATGGCCGTCGAAGCGCTCCCCCTCCAACGGAAGGAACATAGCACCGGGATGGATATTGCGGCTGTCAGTATCCACCTTTTCTACGGTCAGAGAAAGGTCTTTGACCTCGCCCATCAGTTTGCCATCGACCGCTTCCAGAATTTCTTGTAAGGTAATGGGTTCCATATCGGGTTACCTCCCGTTTTTTCTTGCCTCCAGCGAGGCATCCAGAATACGCTGACAGAGCTGAGGATACTCGATCCCAACTGCCGCCGCCTCCTGAGGAAGCAGACTGGTGGGCGTCATACCGGGCAATGTATTGATCTCCAAAAACCAGGGTTCTCCATCCGCATCCAGAATGAAGTCTGCCCGGGAATAAACACTTAATCCGAGCGCATTGTAGACTGCCAAAGCTGCAGCACGCAGCTTTTCCTCCGCTTCAGGCGAAATCTCTGACGGGCAGATTTCCTCCGCAGCGCCGGGCTGATACTTGTTGGTGTAATCGTAAAAACCGACTTTGGGGATGATTTCAATGGAAGGCAGAGCTTTATCCTCAAGAATCCCTACCTGAATCTCCCGGCCTGCAACGTATTGTTCCAAAACCATACGTCCGCCTACGCTGAGTGTGTCGACCAGAGCGGTACGCAACTCCTCTTTTGTATGCGCAATGGATACACCGATGGACGAACCACTGGCTACCGGTTTGACAACCAGAGGCAGCTGAGCCTTTTCCACCAGTTCATCGATGTCGTCGGCAGTGTACTCCACAGTCTTCCAACGGGGGGTCGAGACCACATCCGCCACCAAACGCTTGGTCAGATCCTTATCCATGGCGATGGCAGAACTGAGATAGCCTGCACCTGTGTATGGGATACCCATCAGATCAAAGGCAGCCTGCACGCGGCCGTCCTCACCGCAGGTACCATGGAGCGCCAGAAAGACTGCGTCAGCCATACCACACAGCTCCAACACCTTGGGCCCAAACACACTGGCGCTTTGATCCTTTCGGCTGGCTCGCACCTGCTCCAAGTCGGGCGCAGAGGAACTGATTTTCTTGAATTCTGCCGATACAGGAGCATCAAAATAGTCCGCCAAAATACCATTATAGCCTTCCAACCCGAAGAACAGGTCCACCAAAGCAACCTGATGCCCCAGGCTGCGCAGAGCTTCCGTCACCATAGTTCCCGTAGAAAGGGACACATTGCGTTCCGGCGACAATCCGCCAGCCAAAACAACGATTTTCATAATCCACCTCATCAAAATAGAGCCTATGACTCCATTTTATGATTAATCAGTGTATTGTAGCATAGTTTTTCCAACATCTCAAGTCTACACGCTAAAGTACCCGCTAAAACAACGTGCTAAAATGCCCGCCCAAAACCTACAAAAAGGCAGTCCCGCAACGGAGACTGCCCGACAAACCAGAATTCTATTCCTTTTCTTCCAGCTTTACAATATTGGTTGCTACCAACAATCCGGATTTCTTTTCTATCGCGCTTTCAATTTCTACATAGTCGTCCAGCCCGACATCAGGCGGAAACTCATAGTGCTCTGATTCCCAGTATGATTCGCCGTACTCTTTCGTAATACTAATGCCAATCGCCGCCCGGCTTGGCACCAGAAAACTCCACCGTGAATCTACCGCCCGCACTTGCGCCATGCAACGCTCGGTAACAATGCCGCGCTGCGTTCGCTCTGTTCCAGCCACAAAAGCACTGCTCTGGGTGAGTGCAGCCACTTCTTTCGCTTCCATCACATAGTTCCCCTCTGCATCACAGTTCAGATGTATCCCCCATCTTCCCTTTGTCAGCTCCATAATCGTACAGGAAGCCAGGCCCGCCCCTTCTATATCGCAGGCTGTCACCGTTGCGGGCACTGCGTCCAGTTCAAAGGTCAAGTACTCATCCCGCCCAAGAGCTGTTCCGTCGGCATTCTGTACCACCAGCGTTTCGTTCTCCCAATCGACCCGAACGCTGCACACCTCGGCATCGGTGCAATTCATCACCAAAACATCACCGGCGTTACTACTATCGGAATTTTGGCCGCAGGCTGCAAGAACACCGATCAAAAGCAGCATACAAAACAGTAACCTTTTCACGCCTTCCCCTTTCGGCTCCCAAAAAGTGAAACAAGATTCATCACGATCACGCCGCAAATCATTACAACCGCAGCCAGTACCACAGCATTCATGGTATCCATCAATGCCGACCAGTCGCTGAGCAGCACTCTTCTCTTCACTTCCAGCAGTTGAAGCAGCAAAGAAACTACGCAGCAGCTCAAACTGCCGATACAGCAAAGCGCAAATCGATACTTTTTCCCAATTGCAAAAAGCGGGATGGCCCATGCAACAAGACCTAAAATCAAACTCCCGATGTTATACATCAGCATCACGCTCCTTCACATCTGTGGACTCATTTTCATCCGTTTTTACCTTGTTGTTTCGGCTTCCCCACAAGCTGCCCAAGGTAAACAGCAGCGGCGGGATACCTCCCGCCAAAAATGCCCACAAACACAAAGCAGGAAGCAATTCCCCATCAAAACAGCCAAATAGCAGCGCAATGTAAACCATAAGAAAGGACGGTGCGGCAAACAGCAGAGAACCGAGGAAAAATATACCAAATAGATCCCAACTCCCGATAAGCATAGAAATAATCACCAACGCTGCCCAGCCCCATGCAATCAGCGCAGGTTTGAGGAATTCCCAAATTCCCGCTTTTACGCTGTGCGGAAGTGCCCACGGCTCTTTTTTTGCACAACGAATCCCGGCAAACGCATACATTGCCAAAAGAATCATCTCAATCAGAATAAAGACAAAAAAGTACGGAATATGGCTTGAAAGTGTGAAAAGAAGAATTACCAAAACAAGACCGATTCCGGAAATTGCAAAATGACTCTTTGCAAACCCCATCAGGTGGCTTTCGTTCCTTGCATGTTTCGGCTTCAAAGGCGACTTATTCTCCATGCTCTTCCTCCGGAACAAATTCCAAAATGTCGCCCGGCTGGCAGTCCAACGCCTTGCAAATCGCTTCCAGTGTAGTAAATCGCACAGCCTTGGCGTGGTTATTCTTCAAAATGGACAGGTTGGCCAGTGTCAAATCGACCTTTGACGCCAGTTCGTTCAGGCTCATCTTTCGCTTGGCCATCATGACATCCAGATTCACAATGATCGGCATAGATGATCCCCCCTTAAATGGTCAGGTCGTTCTCTTCCTTCAGCTCAGCAGCCTGACGGAAGAGGGCGGACATGACCATACATAAAAGAAAGCCCATGGCGAAAATAGGAACAAACAGAGCATTATAGGTAAGTAACGGTGCAATCGTCTTATAATGGAAGAACCCCCAAATCAGCCGAGCAAACGCTGCTACGGCAATAATTAGACAACAAATACCGGCGCGCTTCATATTGGCAGCATTGTCCATGCTGAATGTATCACCCTTGAGAACAGTATCCAATACACGCCGTGCCTGCCAAAGAATTACAGCTGTACAAGTACCGCAAAGCCACAAGAAAAGTGTCAGCACTACCTCATAGCTGCCCGCTGTCCATACCCATCCCCATGCCAAAACAAAGCAAACCACCAAACGAAGCGGAAGCACAAACGGATTCTCATAAGGTGTGAGGTTTAGCAATTCTTCCACACCCTTCGTCAGTGCCATACCCGGCACCAAAAGCAGCGCCAGAAGATTACATACAAATGTGATCAGTACTAAAATTTTTAAAACTCGAGCAATTTTCTGTACACCAGTCTGTTCTAAACTCATATCTGTCCCTCCATGTTCTTCTGAATTGTTTTTCGCACCACAATCACCAGCAGCGCCAGCGCAGCCAAGATCAGCATATTGGTCATATAATGTTTTGCAAAGCAGGCAAACCAAAATGCTGGAAGAAACTGTACACCCAGGACAAAGAAACTAAATATCTCCCGCAAACCGATTCCAGTCAGCTCCAACTGCACGATTCGCTCCCAGACCTGCGGCAAATCCCCGCTGCGCAGAACCGGAATCAGAAGCATCCCGAGTACGCTCATAGCAGAGATTCCCGCATCGATTTTCCTTCCCACGGCACCTGCCTCCTTTGTTCTGAGAATACCACCACATATTATTGTTTGTCAATGATTATTTATCGAAAAACAATAAATATTTTCTTAAAAAATGCGGCGAGGTTTCCCCCGCCGCACTGCTAAACTCAATTCACTTTGATCTGTCCCAATACTTTACCAATGGGGCCGTGGATGACCAAATCAGCCTTGGCATCGTAAGGTGTAACATCCATATTGATCAGCACCAGTTTCTTGCCGCGGTAGTAGCGCAGCAGACCGGCCGCCGGGTAAACTACCAGACTGGTTCCGCCCACGATCAGGATGTCAGCTTGATCGATGTAGTCGACACTCTTTTCCATAACATGCTGATCCAGCCCCTCTTCGTAGAGCACGATATCAGGGCGAACCACTCCGCCACACTCACAGTAAGGCACTCCCTCGCCATAATGCATAACGTCCTCATGGAAGGGCTTTTTGCAACGTGCACAGTAGGCGCGATGGATGGTTCCGTGAAGTTCCAGGACCTCCTTGCTACCCGCCGCCTGATGCAGACCGTCAATATTCTGGGTAATGACCGCACGCAGCTTGCCCGACTGCTCCAATTCAGCCAGTTTCAAGTGAGCGGCATTGGGCTGCACACCCGGGCAAACCAACTTATCCCGATGGAACTGATAAAACACGTCCGGCTTCCGCTCAAAAAAACTATGGCTCAGGATGGTCTCCGGAGGATACTCGTAGTTCTCGCTGTATAAACCGTCCACACTGCGAAAATCTTTTATGCCGCTCTCTGTGCTGCAACCTGCGCCGCCAAAAAATACGATGTTATCGCTCTCATCGATCCACTGCTGTAAGGTCTTGATTGCCTGCTCCATCTAAACCATCCCTTCTATCCATGTATTATCTGAATTTTATCATATCAGGCCCCACTCGTCCAGAAGAAGACGCAGACGTTCCGGGGTATTGTCCTGTGGGCACGTCATTACATGCTCCACCAACTTTTTCTGTGCCGCTCCAATCGACTCACCATACAGGCCCAGCTTCTGCAATTCTCCGCCCGACAAAGAAAGCTTCTTCACGGCGTCCCTCTCCGGGTGAAGAACGCTCATACGCACCACACGCTCCACCGGAAGAGCCTCGATTGGAAATCCGCTCAGTGTACAAAACGCTCTCCATCGCTCCACAGTCGTCGCTTCAGCCTTGGCAACATCTTCCCAATCACACGGTTTCCAGTTCGAATAAAAGCGATTCAGAACCCCCAGCTCTACCATCTTCCCGATTCGCTCAGGATGAGAGGAAAGAAGCGTTTTTTCCACTTCCGCTTTAATGCGCTCAGCAGACACATTCTCCACCAAGTGGGCACAGGTCGCCATGGCGTTTTCCGTTTCCGCTTCAATATGAAATCCCAGCTGAGCCGCAAAACGGATGCCGCGGAGAATCCGCAACGCATCCTCAGAAAAGCGCACGTTCGGATCTCCTACAGCACGAACCAATTTCTTCCCTAAATCACTTTGCCCCCCGAAAGGATCGATGATTTCCATGTTCTCACCCAGCGCCATGGCATTCACGGTAAAATCGCGGCGGGCCAGATCTCCGTTCAAATCGGTATCAAAGCTTACCAAATCAGGATGGCGCGAATCTCCGTATCCGTGCTCCGTGCGGAATGTGGTCACTTCAATTGTCATCCCATCCTCAACAACGGTAATGGTTCCATGTTTGATCCCTGTCGGAATCGTGTGAGAAAAAAGCACCTGTACCTGCTCCGGCACAGCCGATGTGGTCACATCCCAATCTCCCGGGACACGTCCCAACAACAGATCACGCACACATCCTCCAACAGGGTGTGCGGCGTATCCAGCCTCACGCAAGGTGCGGCAACAGGTCAATACAGGCGGTGGAATCTGAAATTTTTGCATTTTCTCACCTTCTTTTAGTATCTTTCTCTTGCAGTGAGCGTAAAATCGTATATAATATAAAAGTTGCAGATATGATTTTATCTTCGTTCATATTCATCTGTACCTAGTATAAACTGTTTCGAAGGGTGTGTAAAGCCAAATGGCAGTTCGTAACATCCGTGAATATATTACTCCCGGACGCCGTGCCCATCTGGTGGGCATCGGCGGTGTATCCATGTCTCCTCTGGCCGAAGTCTTGAAAGGCATGGGCATGGATATCTCCGGCTCTGACATGAAGGAAAGTGCCACTGTGCAGCACCTTCGCTCTCTCGGAATCCATGTCACTATTGGCCATTGGGCCGAAAACGTCAGAGGTGCCGATTTGATTATCCGTACCGCAGCCGTCCACGACGATAACCCCGAGATTGCCGCCGCCCGTCAGGCTGGCATCCCGGTTTTCGAGCGTGCTCAGGCCTGGGGCGCCATCATGCGCAGTTACAAGAACGCCCTGTGCATCTCCGGCACTCACGGAAAAACCACTACCACCAGCATGTGTACCCATATCATTATGGCTGCGGAACAGGATCCCACTGTCATGATCGGAGGCACTCTGCCCCTCTTGGGTGCCGGTCACCGCGTTGGACAGGGAGATACCATCATTCTGGAAAGCTGCGAATACTGC
>CAZDXX010000012.1:14128-20229 GCA_964509595.1 uncultured Oscillospiraceae bacterium | reverse complement strand
ATCGCCGGAGCCGATAGCACGGGCAGCCTCGATGACGGACTTCATGCCGGAGCCGCACACCATACCCACGGTGTAAGCGGGGACGGAGTAGGGCAGACCAGCCTTAACGCCGACCTGACGGGCGGGGTTCTGACCCTGAGCAGCAGTCAGAATGCAGCCGAACATCAGCTCGTCGACCTGCTCGGGCTTCACGCCGGCGCGGTTCAGAGCTTCCTTGACGACGATAGCGCCCAGGTCAGTAGCAGGGGTGTCCTTCAGGGAGCCGCCGAAAGAGCCTACAGCAGTACGGCAGCAGTTGACAACATAGATGTCTCTCATTGTAATACGACCTCCAAATTTATAAGTTCCCATAGGGGTTTATCACTGCACGCAAAATTATATACCTGTAAATTGCAAAAATCAACCGCCCTTCCCCACTTTTTTCTCCTATAAAACAGCGTTTTGGCCTCAGTCCCAAGGATTTTCGGGACTGAGGCCGTATGTTTTGTATTATTCGCCGATAATATTCCACGTAAAGTCCGCCAGATCCACGTTCGTCCAGCTTTCCCCGCTCTCGGCCCATGCGTTGTTGACCATTTCGAGCTGTGCCCGCGTGAGCAAATTCACCGGTTTCTCCAGCACACCGATCTCCGCCAGCGCGGCGATGGTATGCTTTGATGTGGTCTGCAGGGTCACGGTGATGCGCTCTGTGATGATATCCGGTTCGGTGGAGGCTGACATATCTGTCGGCCTTGGAACCTCCACTGTTGTTTCGTAGACTGCACCTTCTGCGTCAGTCTTTTCCACCGACTTCCCCCGGTAGAACACGATCTCCAGATCGTTGACAAAGCAATTGTTCATCCGCTCTTCGTCATCCATCAGGTAACGGCGTCCGATGTTGCCCTCAGCAAAATCAGCCATGACCGCATCAAACACCTTCTCGCAGGCATCCTCACTGATTATGACATCTTCGTATCCATCGTACCCATCCCCTATATAATAGCTGCTCAAACTCATTTCAATGATATTATCCGCTGACTCGTCGGACAGGCCGTATTCGCTTTCGATCACCCGGGGCAGGTTGATCAGTGTGTCCAGTTTGGCGGTCAAGGAATTCGGGTCATTGAGATCCTCCGCAAAAACAGGCACCGTGTAGTCTCGATTGACAACCTTTCCACTCTCCAGCAAATACGACACATTGAAATATGCGTAGTCCTTGATGCGAACGGAATAACCAAGCTTCGTATCTTCCCCCCAAACTCCACCATAGGGATCATCCTCAATTGTGTCTTTGTCTTCCACAATAGCCTGGTGAACAGCTAACACCGCGCGAATGACTTCCGGATCCGCGGTCTCCATGTCCAAATAGCGTCCTTCGTCATAGGGTACCGTACTAACATTATAGACGAACACCGACTCAACATCTTCCACATCGGGCACACGCTGCTCGTAGCCGGTCACGTCGAATTCCATAATGCAGACCAGCAGCATCAGTGCCGCCAACAACGGCAGGCAGCCCTTCCAGCAGTGAAATACGCGGAAGGATTTTTCCAGCAGCATCTTTGCGATAAAATAACCTGCTGTACCGCAGATGAGCATAAAAATCAGCAGCGCCCATGCAGTATCAGACAAATCATAGCGGAAAATCTCAAAGAGCAGCGTACCAAACGCCAGTGCACAGCAGAACGCCACGCCATACTGGAATACCGGGCGCATCCAGGACACGGTGATCACATCACCGGCACGCTCCATATGGCGGCGACGGTACAGCAACAGGGCCAGCGCTGCCAAAACCAGACCCAGAATCACATAGACCAGAATGTAGCCGAACCCGGACAGCCAGGCTGTGGAGTTGACTATTTCATTATTTACCCGCTCCACACGCACTTCCAGATTGTCCCACAGCTTCCATGCAGGCGTCAGCCATTCCGCCGCCCTGAAAAGTCCTTCCACACGGGTATATCCGAACACGAACCGATCCAGGGCCAGATCGATCAACGCAGTTACTCCGACCGCCAGAACATTAAATACCCCGTAGAACACAGGCATCCCCAGAATATGACCGGTACACATGGCGCAAAACGTGGCAAAGCAGAAGAAAAACAGTTCCATCAGGGTCACGGCAAAGAACCACATGACCAGTGCGCCCACATCCATGATCCCGGTAGCTGCCTCAGCCAGCAGAGTCAAAACGAACACGATCAGGTTCGGTCCCACCATAAAGGTCATGCCGGACAGGAAATTGGTAAGGAACATACCCTCCCGACGAATGGGCAGCGTGTGCATCAGACAGGTCGAGCGGTTGTTGAACAGATAAGACCACACCGCCACTGCTGCCAGCAGAGAAAAGACTACCGCCAAAGGCAGCCCCACCTCACCGATGTACTCCAGCACGGTGCGGTACGCAAACCGATCTGTCACGTAGTCGTCCAGAAACAAAGAAATCGGAAGCACAAACAGCCAGATGAGGAGGTACAGTCCCCAGACAGGCCAGAATCGGGTCAGGTTTTTCTTAAACAACGTGGCATTAAAGTACGATTTCACGGACCGCATAATCCTCACCTCCCAGTTCATAAATAAAGATCTCTTCCAGAGTCAGCGGCAGCGCTTCCATCAAAATAGGGGAATATACTGCCAGACGATTGGTCACTTCGTCTGCTCTTCCGCGGACGATCAGGGTATGAATGCGGCCCACATGGGAAATATGCAGCACTTCCATGTCTTCCGGCAGCTCAGGCATCTCCTTCTCCTGAAACACCACCTGCATTTTTACCACATTACCCTGCAGATCGCTCAGAGAGCGCTCCACCAGCACCTTACCTCTCGACAAGATACCCACATGGTCGCACACGTCTTCCAGCTCACGCAGATTGTGGGAGGAAACCAGGACCGTGGTGCCATATTCCGCCACATCGTTCATCAGCAGGCTCCACACCTGTCGGCGCATGACCGGATCCAATCCGTCTACCGGTTCGTCCAGAATCAAGTAGTCGGGCCGACAGCACAAGGACAGCCAGAAGGCACTCTGTTTCTGCATACCTTTGGACAAACGACGAATGGATCGCTTTTCGTCCACCGTTGTAAAAACATCCTTCAGCGCTTCATAGCGTTTTACATCGAACTTCGGGTAAAAACCCTGATAGAAGTTCATCATATCTTTCGTGGATGCCGACAGAAAATAATATAATTCATCTGGTATGGACGTTAACCGCGCCTTTACCTGCGGATTTTCATAAATATCCTGTCCATCCAGAGTGATAGTACCCTCATCCTGCCGATAAATACCGGTAATATGCCGTAAAATGGTGGACTTACCCGCGCCGTTAGGCCCAACCAAGCCGTAGATCGACCCCGTTGGAACCGTCATAGTCAAACCATCCAGCGCCCGAAAGTCGTCAAAGGTCTTGACGACGTCTTTTACTTCAATCATACTTGCACCTCCCCATTCCCTTCTTCGCTCTTCGTTCGGTTCAAACGCTCCGCCAGTTCCTGCACCGTCATACCCAAAAACATCAATTCTGCTGCCACCGCATCAAACTGGCTTAACAGTTTTGCACGCCGCCCTTCGTCTACATTTTTCTGCTCTGCCGCAAAGGACCCCTTCCCCGCCACGGAGTACAGATATCCCTCACTTTCCAGCGCTTCATAGGCGCGCTGGATAGTATTGGGGTTAATGGCCAGCGAAGTTGCCAATGCCCGCACCGAAGGCAGCTTGTCTCCGGGCAAAATCGCCCCTGTCACCACCAAATGGCGCAGTCCATCCTTCACCTGCTCATAGATGGGGCGCGCATCACGATAATTCAAGCTGATCACGTCCACCCTCCTCTCAAGTCAAACTGTACTATTTCTCTTGGTACAGTCAGTATACCGGAGCGTTCTGTGTGAAACAAGCGCTTTTCTCTTAAAACTTTCTTACATTTTTCTGAACGTTCTGATTTTGTTCCCTCTCCCTCCCGCAAGTGAGAGCACCAGAAAAAGTGACAGATTTCGCTAGTTTTTTCTCTTCGAAATGGTGTTTTTTCAAGGCTTGTTCCCGTTGCCAAAGGTTTCCCTTTCTGCTATAATGGGTTTACTTAATGATTACAAAGGGAGTTTTGTCCCATGAACGATATGCTCGGCGCGATTATTTTTCTTCCCAAAGATCAATCCGGTACTCTGATGCTGGAAAATATTTTGTTCGAACCGGCTGCCGCCTGGCTCTCCCAGACTCTACAGGCAGCCGGCTTGAATCGTTTCCTTGTCGTTTGTCACGAGAGTGACCGTGATGCGGCATCTGCCTGCTTCCCTGTCGGTGCGGAGTTCGTCACGACTGGCGACGGAAACGCCGTTGAAAAGCTTTCCCGTTTTTTGGAGCAGCTGGACGGTAACGTACTGGTGTTTACTTCCCCTGTCTTCCTGACCGACGTAGGCGCACAGCGTCTGATTTCAAATAACCCCCTCCCCCAGAACATGATGGGCACCGGCGCATTCCGCATGGAGGCCGCTGCCTTGAAGCAGGCTTTTGACGAAGGTGCATTTGATGATTTTGAAGAAGCTCTGCAGCAAACCGGCCAACAGTATTGCGAAGGCGCAAACTGGTCCGGCCGTGCAGTCTATAAGCTGGAAACCCGTCTGGATTTGATGGACGTTCAGGCTGTCGCCCGTCGACTGACAGTTGCCCGACTGGTTCGCCAAGGTGTGCGTGTTATTGATCCCGATACTGTCTATGCGGGACCTGATGTTCAAGTGGGCAGCGGCACCGTCCTTCTGCCCGGCACCATCCTGCGCGGTAAAACTGTGATCGGCGCAAATTGCGAGATTGGCCCCAACACCATGATTCGCGACTGCAGAATCGGTGACCGCGTGACTGTGAATTCCTCCCAGCTTAATGAAAGCACCGTGGAAAACGACACTTCCATCGGCCCCTTTGCCTACATTCGCCCCAACTGCCATGTGGGTTCTCACGTCAAGGTGGGCGACTTTGTGGAACTGAAAAACTCCAACATTGGCGACGAAACCAAGATTTCTCACCTGACCTACGTGGGTGATTCTGATGTGGGCCGTCATGTCAACTTTGGCTGTGGCACCGTTACCGTCAACTACGACGGCGCATCCAAATTCCGCACTATCATCGGCAACGATGCCTTTATCGGCTGCAACACTAACCTGGTAGCTCCCGTTAAGGTAGGTGACGGCGCATACACCGCCGCCGGTTCCACCATCACCGATGATGTACCCGCCGATTCCCTGGCCATCGCCCGCTGCACCCAGACTATCAAGAAACAGTGGGCCGCCAAGCACCGAAGGAAGAACGCAAAAAACAATTAATATATAAATACAATAATGAAATGAGAGAGGGATGTACCATGATCGCGCACGGAAAGGATATTAAAATCTTCGCCGGCAACTCAAATCGCCCCCTGGCAGAAGCCATTTGCAAGGACATCGGCATTAGTCTTGGCAACGCCGAGGTGGGCGCATTCTCTGACGGAGAAAACTTTGTTTCCATTTACGAGACCGTTCGCGGCTCCGACGTGTTCGTTGTCCAGTCCACCTGCGGCCCCGTCAATGATAATCTGATGGAGCTGCTCATTATGGTCGACGCTCTTAAGCGCGCTTCTGCCGGCCGCATCACCGCGGTGATGCCCTATTTTGGCTACGCTCGCCAGGATCGCAAAACCAAGCCCCGCGATCCCATCTCCGCCAAACTGGTTGCCAATATGATTACTGCTGCCGGCGCTGACCGCGTATTGACCATGGATCTGCACGCCGCACAGATTCAGGGTTTCTTTGACATCCCTGTGGACAATCTGTTGGGTTCTCCCGTATTCGTAAATTACTTCCTGGAGAAGTTCGCTCCCGTTCACAATCAGACCATGGTTGTCTCCCCCGATGTTGGCTCCGTGGCCCGCGCCCGTGCCTTTGCTCAGAAGCTGGATATGCCCATGGCCATTGTGGACAAGCGCCGTCAAAAGGCCAACTCCTCCGAAGTCATGAACATCATCGGCGATGTCACTGACAAGCACGTCATCCTGCTGGATGATATGGTTGACACCGGCGGCTCTCTGTGCCATGCAGCTAAGGCTCTGGTGGAGATTGGTCACGCCAAGTCCGTCACCGCTTGCGCCAGCCACGGCGTCCTG